>DATEJJ010000379.1:0-2710 GCA_035278125.1 Rugosimonospora sp. | reverse complement strand
CCGCCGGGGGTTGGGCCGGCGGGGCGGCGCCCGCGTGGCGTGCCTCAGACCGTGGGCGCGTGGCCGCCGTCGCCGTCGACCACCGCGTCCGGCTGGCCGTCCTGGTCGAGGTCGACCATGGTGACGTCCACCTGGCCGTCGCCGTCGGTGTCGAACTGGAACAGGTCCGCCTTGCCGTCCCCGTCCGTGTCGCTGACCCACAGGTCAGGCTTGCCGTCCTTGTTGGTGTCGCCCACGATCAGGTCGTGCCGCTCGTCGCCGCGCGTCTGGACCGGCTCGTTCTCGCTCATCGCAGTCCCTCTCCGGATCTCCTTAGTTGGTGTGCCGGGGTTCACCGTAGGCCCCATGTCCAGCGCGGGCGAGCCCTCCGTTGCCTCAGGTAGCCTCCCGACATGGAGTCGATCGAAGGCGAGCTGCTCGCCGGCTCGTTGGGGCCACTGGCCGCCAAGATGGGTATCACGGTGAGTGAGGCCAGCCCCGAGCGGGTCGTCGGCAGCATGCCGGTGGAGGAGAACACGCAGGCGTACGGGCTGCTGCACGGCGGGGCGTCCTGCGTGCTCGCGGAGACCCTCGGCTCGATCGGTGCCGCGCTGCACGGCATGCGCACGTCCGGCCGGCTGCCCGTCGGCGTCGAGATCAACGCGACCCACCACAGGAGCGCGCGGCGCGGTACCGTCACCGGAGTCGCGACCGCGTTACATCTGGGTCGATCGATGGCTACCTTCGAGATCGTCATCAGCGACGAGGCTGGCGACCGGGTGTGTACCTCCCGGCTGACCTGCTACCTGCGCCGCCCCAACGGTCTGATCGCCGGCAACGGATCGCAGGTATCGCCCGGCACGCCTTGACGCCGCATTCTAGGGTAGTTCCCGTGAGCGGCGGTGACAGCGACCCATACGAGGACGCCGAAGCCGTCCTTCGACTCGCGTTGAGCAATGACCGCGAGGCGGTGGCCGGCAAGTTCGACGCCGTCGTCAACAGGTCCGGGATGCGCGGCGCGTACCACGTTGCGGTGTGCCTGGCCGCGACCATGGTCGGCGACGACGTACACCACGGCAGCTGGACGCTCGACTTCCCGAACATCGACGAGGCGACCTACGACAAGCGCTGGGTGGCGCGGTTCGTGAGCGCGTACGTCAACGCCGATTCCTCCACCGGAGCCGCCCTGTTCAGCGCCGCCATCGCGGACGGTCAGCTGCCCAACTGCCTGCTGACGCTGGCCGGCTCGACGGTCGCCACCCTACGACGCCGCGCCGCCTGAGTTGGTGTCCATCCGGTCCAGGTGTTCGCTGAGGGCGTCCAGGTGGGCGCCCCAGAGGCGGCGGTACGGCGCGAGCCAGCCGTCCAGCTCCGCCAGCGGCTCCGGGCGTACCCGGTAGCACCGGCGCTGCGCGTCCACCCGTACCGTCACCAGTCCCGCCTCGCGCAGCACGCGCAGGTGCTTCGACACCGACGGCTGGCTCAGCCCCAGCCGCTGTACCAGTTCCCCCACCGGCTGCTCCGCCTCGCGCAGCGCGTCGAGGATCCGGCGGCGGTTGGGCTCGGCCAGTACCTCGAAGATGCCGGTCATGGTGGTCACGCCAGCGCCCGGTACATGATGTGCAGGTCGACGAGGCCGAGCCGGGCGTGGCGGAACCCCCGCGGGACGGTACCGATGATGTCGAACCCCAGCGACCTCCACAGGCCCACCGCGCGCGTGTTCGCGCTGACCACGGCGTTGAACTGCATGCCGAGGTAGCCCAGCTCCACCGCCCGGTCCACCGCGCGCTCGGCGAGCGCCCGCCCGACTCCCCGCCCGGCGGCCGACGCCGCGACCATGAACCCGGCGTTGGCCACGTGACCGCCCAGCCCCGGCTGGTTCGGCTTCAGCAGGCCGGTACCCAGCACCTCGTCACCGGACACCGCCACCCACACCTCGGCCGGCTCGGGCAGCATCCACAGCCCGCGCGCGGTCGCCTCGTCGGTCTCGGGTGCCCAGCAGTACGTCTCCCCGGCCGCGACGACCTCGTGCCAGATGGGCCAGATGGCCGGCCAGTCGTCCGTGCCGGCCCGGCGCAACTCCCACGCATCCACCGCACCATCATGCCGTGGCGGGTGTATATCCTTCAGACGCCATGGCCGATCCCCAGGTGTCGTTTCAGGTCCACCGCGAGCCGGAGCACGTACGGCTCGCGGTCACCGGCGACCTCGATCTCGCCTCGGCGGGGGAACTCGCGCAGCGGGCCGCGGCGCTGGTACCGGAGGCGCCCGGGCTGTTGCTGATCGACTTCTCGGGCGTGGACTTCTGCGACTCGGCGGGGATACGGGCGCTGCTGTCGGTGCGGAAGGCGGCGGAGCGGGCGGGGTGCGAGCTGCGGCTGACGGGGGTACGGGACCGGCATGTGCGGTGGGTACTGCACGTCACGGCGCTGGACACGGTGATCCCGGTCGACGAACCGTACGAGCCGACCGGCACCTGATCCCGGGGACTTGGTTGATCGCGGGTTGCCGGCACAACGTGTAGCAGGCTGCACGATCCGCCGGCAGCTTCCGATCATGTGGAACTGCGGCGCGATGAGTGGGAGCTTGAGTGGCCAGGGGCGGGGTCGAACCGCCGACCTTCCGCTTTTCAGGCGGACGCTCGTACCAACTGAGCTACCTGGCCAGGCGCGCATCTGCGGCGCTGGCGGTCCTGACGGGACTTGAACCCGCGACCTCCGCCTTGACAGGG
>DATEJJ010000378.1:0-17153 GCA_035278125.1 Rugosimonospora sp. | reverse complement strand
GCGGCCAGCAGGTTCGCGTACCCGTCGGCGAGCGCGAAGGCGCGCGGGCCGGCGATCACGGTACGGTCCCGGGCGGGCAGCGCCAGGCAGTCCGCGCGCAGCTCGGGCAGGCGCGCGGCCAGCGCGTCGCGCACCTTGTCCAGCCGCGGGTCCGCGCCCCGCCCACCGGTGCCGGCGAGCGTGCCGATCAGGCTGTCCCGGCCCCGCGAGGCGAGCGCCAGGGCCGCGAAGTCCAGCGGTGGCAGGTCCTCGTCGAGCCGGAACAGCGCGGCGGGCGCCTCCTCGCCGCCCGCCCAGCCGTGCCGGGCCAGCCGGTGCAGCTGCGGGATGATGGTGGCCCGGCAGACCGTACCGTTGGCGTGCCCGAAGGTGACCAGCTGCGCGTCCCGCGCGTTCTTCTGGAACACCCCGCCCGGCCCGCCGCGCAGGTACGAGCGCGCGCCGAACAGCACCGACAGCGCGTACGTCGCCTCCTGTACCAGCCGCGGCACCAGGTACTTGGCCGCGGCGGTGAGCACCAGGCTCTGGTCCGGCAGCAGGTGCAGCGAGCGGGCCGCCACGGTGGCGAGGCAGTCCGCGGCGAGCAGGTCGAGAAACGCGCCGGCCAGCGTGTACCGCGCGTGCGGCAGGTCGGTCACGGTGCCGCCGTACAGCCGGCGCCCCAGGGCGAACCGGGTCACCACGCGCAGCTGCGTGTCCAGGATGCCCACGGCCAGGCCCGGGATCACGCCCCGGGTCACCTGGAACGCGCGCAGCACCGTCTCCATCGCGCTGCCCTCGGGCCCGACCAGGTCGGCCGGCACCGGGCACTCCTGGAACCGGATCCCGGCCAGTTGCAGCCCGCGCACGCCCACCGTGGGGAACCGGGGCAGCACCTCGTGCCCGCCGGCGGGCAGCCGGCTCAGGTCCACCAGCAGGTGCGAGTGCCCGCGGTGGTGCGCCTCCGGCGCCGTGCGCGCGTGCAGCACCACGGCCTGCGCCCGGGCGATGTTGCTGATCAGCTCCTTGCTGCCGTCCAGGGTGAAGCCGCCGGCGCACGGCCGGGCGGCCAGCTCGTTGCGGGTGAAGTCGTTGCCGTGCGGCAGCTCGGTGTACCCGGCCGCCACCCGACCGCCGCCGAGCAGCAGGTCGGCGATCCGGCGCTGCTGCGCGCCGCTGCCCACTGTCCACACGGGAGCGGCGGCGATGAAGCTGATGAAGCCGTACCCGAGGCCGAGGGTGGCGTCCCGGCGGAACACGGTACGCAGCACCCGCGCCAGCCGGTCCGCCTGGGTGAACCGGCCCCCGAGCGCGGCCGGCACGAACTCGGCGTTGAGCCGGTACCCGTCCAGCAGCTCCTCACCGGCGGCTAGCATCTCGCCCCGCTCGTCCGCGCCGAGCACGGCCGCGTACGACAGCGGGTTGTCCTCGTCCAGCGGGTCCCCGAGCAGCCGCTCCAGCTCTGTCGTCACCGCGGCACCTCCGTCAACCGGCACCGCAGCGGCGCGAACAGCGCGCCCGTGGCGTAGCCGGCCAGCAGGTGCGGGCCCAGCGCGTCCAGCGCCGCGTCGCCACCGTCCACATCGGGCAGTAGCCGGGACAGGCACGCGCGCAGCCACAGCGCGTCCTGCCACAGCCCCGGTACCCGGGCCGGACTGTCCTGGTTGGACAGGTAGTACCAGACGCACGCGGCGGCCGCGTAGGCGCGCGCGTACCGCTTCGCGAGGTCGAACGCCTCCGGGCCGGCGCGCCGGGCGGGGGTACGGCAGCCCTCCATCGCCCGGTGCAGCGCCTCCAGCTCCAACCCGAGCCGGTGCGCGGTACCGGCCAGCCCGGGTTCCCGCGCGGCCAGCTCCAGGATGGCCGCGGGCAGGCTCTGCACCACGGCGCACCCGTCCCGGGCCACCACGCCCAGCCGTTCGGGTGCGAACGGCGGGAGCGGGCCGGTGCCGGCCGCGGCGCGTACCGCCGCCGGGTGCACCGGCCCGCCCCTCCAGCAGCGGACCAGCAGGGGGAACTGGCCCACGAGGGAGTCGAGGTTGACCATGGTGGAGCCGTCGAAGATGCCCACGATCCGGTGGTCGCGCTCCAGCTTCTGGAAGCTGCCGCCGGCGCCCGGTCCGGGCAGGGCGCGCAGGAAGGCGCGGGCACCGAGCAGCTGGCCGAGCCGGGACAGCAGACCGTCCACTGTGGTGGGTACCAGGTACTTGACCGCGGCCGAGGAGACGGCGGCCTCGCCCGGCAGCGCGTGTACCCCGCGCATCGCCACCGTGCTCGCCACCTCGGCCAGCAGCAGGTCGGCGTACGCCTCGGCGAGCACCCGGCGGGCCTGCGGCAGCTCGGCGAGCGGGCGGCCGTACAGGTGGTGCCCGGTGGCGAAGCGCAGCGCCAGGCGCAGCCCGCGGTCGGCGGCGCCGAGCGAGAGACCCGTGCAGAGGGTACGGCTGACCTGGAAGCCCTTGAGCGTCAACTCGAGTCCCGCGCCCTCGGCACCGACCAGCGCGCCGGCCGGCACCTCCGCGTCGTGGAACGCGATGCCGCTGATGTCCGCGCCGCGCACCCCGTGGGTACGCTCCGCCGGCAGGCACCGGTACCCACCCGGCGCCACCGCGCGCTTGTCCACCAGCAGCAGGCTGTACCCGCGCGGCCCACCCGCCGGGTCGGTACGGGCCAGCACGCACACCAGGTCGGCCCGGGTCGCGTTGTTGATGAGCCACTTCTCGCCGCTGACCCGGTACCCGCCACCCGCGCGCTGCGCGACCACCTCGCCGGCGAGCAGGTCGCTGCCGTGCGCCCGCTCGGTGAGCGCCCAGGACACGACCCGCCCGGCCAGCACCTCACCGGCCAGCCGGCGCGCCTGCTCCGGCGCCGCGCCCACCCAGGCGGTCACCGCGCCGAGGAACGTCTTGGCGTGCGCCACCGCCACGGTCAGGTCGCGGCGGGCCAGCGCCCGTACCGCCTGCAAGGTGTCCTCGAACGTGACGGCGAGCCCGCCGAGCGCGGCCGGCACGTAGTATCCCGGGATGCCCTGCGCGTCCAGCAGCGCGCAGATCTCGGTGGGGAACTCCTCGCGCTCGTCCAGCGCCAGGCACCGCTCCAGCGAGAACGACCCGCCCGCCGCCAGCGGGTCACCCAGCTCCCGCTCCAACCGCTCCAGCAGCGCGTACGACATCACGCTGCCCCCGCGGAGACCGGCGTACGGAACCGGGCCCGGGTGGCCGGGTCCAGGTCTTCGTGCAGTGCCTCCAGGTCGCCGGAGCGGAACAGCTCGCGGGTCAGCGTGCGGCGGATCTTCCCGCTGGTGGTCTTCGGGATCCGTCCGACCCGTACCAGCGCCACGTTCGCGACCCGTACCCCGAGCGCGCCGCTGACCTCGCGCCGGATCAGGTCGGTCAGCGCCGCCGCGGCGGGACCGTCCAATCTGGTCGGTCGCACCTCCTGTACCACCACGATCTCCTCCTGCGGCACCTGCACCGAGAACGCGCAGCAGGTGCGGCCGGTGAACGCCTCGTCCAGGTCGGTGACGGTGCGCTCGATGTCGTGCGGGTGCAGGTTGCGCCCGTGCACCACGAGCACCTCCTTGAGCCGCCCCACGACGTAGATCAGCCCGGAATCCTCAAGGATGCCAAGGTCTCCGGTGCGCAGGAACGGGCCACCGCCGTCCGCGGTACGCGCCCGGAACGTCGCCTCCGTCTCCTGCGGCCGGCGCCAGTACCCCTGCGCCACGCTGCCGCTGGCCACCCAGATCTCGCCGACCCGCCCGGCCGGCAGCACCTCGCGGGTGACCGGGTCCACGATGCGTACCGTGTGGTCGCCCACCCGGCCGCTGGCGCACAGGGTCCGGCGGGCACCACCCGGCCGCGGCGGCCGTACCTCGTCCCGCTCCAGCGCGGCCGGGTCCACCTCGCGCAGCGCGATCGGCTCGTCCGGGTGGGTACCCGAGACGCACAGCGTCGCCTCGGCCAGCCCGTACCCGGGCGCGAAGGCGTCGAACCGGAACCCGGCCGGCGCGAAGCGCTCCGCGAACCGGGTGAGGGTGGCCGGGTCGATCGGCTCCGCGCCGTTGCAGGCGCTCACCCAGCCGGACAGGTCCAGCCGGGCCAGCTGCGCCTCGGTGATCCGGCGGGCGCACAGCTCGTACGCGAAGTTGGGCGCGCAGCTCACCTGCGCCCGGTAGTCGGCGACCAGCGTCAGCCACAGGAACGGGCGCTTGAGGAAGTCCGTCGGCGACAGCAGCACCACGGTCCCGCCCAGGTACAGCGGGCCGAGCAGCATCGCGATCAGGCCCATGTCGTGGTAGGTGGGCAGCCAGCTGCAGAAGGTGATCCGCTCGTGCCAGCCGTGGATGGCGGTCATCGTGCGGATGTTGTGCTCGATGTTGCCGTGGCTGACCATCACCCCGCGCGGCGCGCTGGTGGAGCCCGACGTGTACTGCAGGAAGGCGAGGGTACCGGGGCCCACCCCGGGGTCGGTCCACTCCCCCGGGTCACCGGACTCCAGCGCGCGTACGGTCAGCTCCGGCGCGCCCAGCCAGGCGGTCACCTCATCCACCTGAGCCGGCTCAGTCAGCACGAGCCGGATGCCCGCGTCCCGCACCACCCGGTCGGTACGCTCGGCGTGCCCCCGGTTCGCGGCGGGCAGCGGCGTGGCCACCGGCACCCGGCCGGCGTACAGGCAGCCGAGGAACGCGACGACGAACTCGATGCCCTGCGGGTACAGCAGCATCACCCGGTCACCGGGCGCGGTGTGCCGGTACAGCCAGCTGGCGGTGGCGCATGCCTGCCGGTGCAGCTCCCTGAAGGTGATGCCGGTCTCGGTATACGAGTCTCCGTCGCCCCGGCAGAACACCACCGCGCGCCGCTCCGGTACCTCCCGGGCGTGCCGGGCCAGCCGCGCGACGAGCCCCTCGAATGCGGTCACGACATCCTCCGATCCACGTGCGCCGCGCGCACCTCGTCGAGCAGCTCCAAACTGGACAGCACGGTCTTGGCGGGTACCCCGAAGTCGATCAGGCAGGCGATCTCGTCCACGCCCGCGCGGCGCAGCACCTCGACGGCCTGCCGGGCGTGCGCGACCGTGCCGAACAGGCCCTCGCGCTGGTAGAAGCGCTCGAACGAGCGCCGCACGATGAAGTCGGCGTCCGCGTCGTCGGCCGGGGCCGTCGAGCTGGTACGGATGGTGCCGGTGCTCAGCTCCAGCGAGGTACGCAGGTAGCGCAGCAGCGGCTCGCGCACGGTCTCGCGCACCTCGTCGGGGTCGTGGCCGAGGAAGGTGTGCAGCATCAGCGCCACGTGCCCGCGCCAGCCGTGCGCGGCCACGCTCTCCCGGTACACCGCGATCTTCGCGGCCAGCGTGTCCAGGTCCTGGCCGAGCAGGTGGGTGAGCACGCCGCAGCGCAGCTCCCCCGCCGTGCGGAACGTCTCCGGGCTACCCGAACTCGTGAGCCAGATGGGCGGGTCGCGCCGCACCGGAGGCGGGTAGGTGCGTACCTGCACCGGCCGGCCCAGCCCGTCGGTCAGCGCCAGCGCCTCGCCCCGCCACAGCCGGCGCACCTGCTCGACCGTCTCGCCCAGCAGCCGCTTACGCTCGGGGTACGCCTCGGGGCGCAGCGCGAAGTCGCCCGGGTGCCAGCCGGAGGCGAAGGAGATGCCGGCCCGGCCGCCGGACAGGTTGTCCACGACCGCCCACTCCTCCGCGACGCGCAGCGGGCTCTGCAGCGGCCCGACCACCGAGCCGGCGCGCACCCCGACCCGCCGGGTGACGGCCGCCACCGCGGCACCGGTCACCGCCGGGTTCGGGTACACCCCGCCGAACGGGTGGAAGTGGCGCTCGGGTGTCCAGACCGCGGCGAAGCCGTGCTCGTCGGCGAAGCGCGCCCCGTCCAGCAGCAGGTCGTACCGGCCCGCGCCGGCGTTGTCCGAGACGTCGTTGGCGAAGTAGAAGAGGCTGAATTCCATGGCGGCACCTCACCCCCGACCCGCGGGCTCCAGGTGCCCGACCAGGTAGCGGACCAGTGGCTGCGGGTACCGGTTGAGATAGAAGTGGTCGCCCGGGAAGGTGTGCCAGGCGAAGCCGCCGGTGGTCACCTCGGCCCAGCGGCGCACGTCCTGCACCGGACACAGTGGATCGTCCGTACCGCAGCAGGCCACGATCGGCGCGCTCACGGGCGGCGGCAGGCCGGGGCGGTAGGTCTCGATGACGCGGTAGTCGGCCCGCAGCGCCGGCAGCCAGAGGGCCAGCAGGTCGGGGTCGCGCAGCACGCCGCCGTCGGTACCGCCCAGCGCCCGTACCTCGGCCACCAGGCGCTCATCGTCCAGGTGCAGGTCGGATGCGCGGGTACGGTGCGGCGCGACCCGCCCCGAGACGAACAGCCGCACCGGGCTCACACCGTACCGGCTCTCCATCCGGCGGGTCAGCTCGAACGCTGCGGCGGCGCCCATGCTGTGGCCGAAGAGGGCCACCGGCACGTCCAGGTACGGCAGGATGGCGGCGGCCAGCTGGTCGGCCAGCTCCGCCATGGACTCGACGAGCGGGTGCCCGAGCCGGTCCTGCCGGCCCGGGTACCGCACGGCCAGCGGCTCCACGTCGCGCGGGAGCAGCGCCGGCCAGGCGTTGAAGGCGCTGGCCGCCCCGCCCGCGTGGGGCAGGCAGACCAGCCTGAGCCGGGGCCGGCCCGGCCGGGCGTGGCGCCGGAACCAGACGTCGACGCCGGGGGCGGTACGCAGGCTGCCCATGGTTCTCCGTTCCAGCAGGATCGGCTTGGAAGATCACCTGCTGGGCAGCCTGCCAACGGCGGTTATACGCCTTCGATATCAGTGCGCGGGCGCGGCCAGGTGCGACATGCGCGCGGTGACCTCGGCCGGGGTCGGGTTCTCCAGCGAGCCGGCGACGCGCCCGTCGGCGAGGAAGACCACGCGGTGCGCGTACGCCGCGGTGTTCGGGTCGTGGGTGACCATGATGATCGTCTGCTGCCGCTCGTCCACCAGGCCGCGCAGCAGGGCCAGCACGTCCCGGCCGGTCTTCGTGTCCAGCGCGCCGGTCGGCTCGTCCGCGAACAGCACCGCGGGCTGCGCGATCAGGGCGCGGGCGATGGCCACCCGCTGCTGCTGGCCGATGGACATCTCATGTGGACGGTGCTCGGTCCGCTCGGCGAGCCCGACCTGGGCCAGCGCCTCGCGCACCTCGAACAGCCGGGGCTTCCTGCTGGCCAGCAGCAGCGGCAGCGCCACGTTCTGCGCCGCGGTCAGCGAGGGGATCAGGTTGAACGACTGGAACACGAACCCGATCCGGTCGCGCCTCAGCTTGGACAGGCCGGACTCGCTCATCCGGGTCAGGTCCTTCCCGTCCAGCACGATGCTGCCGGTGTCGGGCCGGTCCAGGCCCGCGGTGCACTGCAGCAGCGTCGACTTGCCCGAACCGGAGGGCCCCATCACCGCGGTGAACTGACCGGCGGCGAACCCCAGAGATACGTCATCGAGCGCGACCACTCGGCTGGAGCCCGCGCCGTACGCCTTCGTCACCGACCGCAGGACGGCCGCATCACCATTCACCATGCGACCAATAAACCAGACGCCGCGGGCGCGGGCACTACGCGTGGGCCCCGAGCCGTGGTGGGGCCAGCCATACCCCCGTTGCGGGTATAGCCACCGCATAGCGGGTACCCGAAGCGTTCCAGGGTGCCATAACTATGCCCTGGAAGGAGCACGCGACGTGGTCAGATCCGTAGTCATTGTCGGTGGGGGTACTGCCGGCTGGATGAGCGCCACCTATCTGAAAAAGGCATTCGGCGACCGGGTCGACGTGACGGTGGTCGAGTCCGCACGGGTACCCACCATCGGTGTCGGCGAGGCGACCTTCAGCACGGTACGCGCGTTCTTCGGCTACCTCGGCCTGGACGAGCGGGACTGGATGCCGCACACCGCCGGCTCGTACAAGCTCGGTATCCGCTTCGAGAACTGGCGCGAGCCGGGCCACCACTTCTACCACCCGTTCGAGCGGCTGCGCACCGTGCACGGGTTCAGCATGGCCGAGTGGTGGCTCGCCCTCGGCGACCCCGCCGGCGACTTCGACCGGGCCTGCTACCTGATGCCGCACCTGTGCGCGCACAACCGCTCGCCGCGTACCCTGGGCAGCTCGCTGTTCGTGTCCGGAGTGGACAGTGTCCGCGAGGCCACACTGGAGGAGCAGCGCGCCCAGTTCCCGTACGCGTACCACTTCGACGCCGCGCAGCTGGCCTGCTTCCTCACGCGGTACGGCACCCGGATGGGGGTGCGGCACGTGCGTGACGACGTGGTCGCGGTCGGGCGGGACCAGCGGGGCTGGCTGACGCACGTGACCACGCGCGGCCACGGCGACGTGCGCGGCGACCTGTTCGTCGACTGCACCGGCTTCCGCGGCCTGCTCATCAACGAGACCCTGGGCGAGCGGTTCCTCTCGTTCCAGGACGTGCTGCCCAACAACCGCGCGGTCGCGCTGCGGGTACCCCAGGACTCCGCGGCCACCGGCATCGCCCCGTACACGACGGCCACCGCCATGCCGGCCGGCTGGATCTGGACCATCCCGCTCAACGGCCGCGTCGGTACCGGCTATGTCTACAGTGACCAGTTCGCCACCGCCGAGCAGGCGGAGCGTACGCTGCGCGAGTTCGCCGCGCCCGGCCAGGACGACCTGGACGCCAACCACATCCGGATGCGCATCGGCCGCAACCGCCGCTCCTGGGTGGGCAACTGCGTGGCCATCGGGCTGTCCAGCGCGTTCGTGGAGCCGCTGGAGTCCACCGGCATCTTCTTCATCCAGCACGCCATCGAGCAACTGGTGAAGCACTTCCCGGACGCGCACTGGGACCCCGCCCTGGCCGAGGACTACAACCGGCGCGTGGCGCAGGTCGTCGACGGGGTCAAGGAGTTCCTGGTGCTGCACTACCGGGCCGCGGCCCGCGACGACACCGTGTACTGGAAGGAGGCGAAGGTACGCGAGATCCCCGACGGGCTGGCCGAGCGGCTCGCGCTGGCCTCCTCGCACCTGCTGGACGACGCCACCATCTACCCGCACTACCACGGGTTCGAGACGTACTCCTGGAACACGATGCTGCTCGGGCTGGGCTGGCGCCCGCGACGGCCCCGGCCCGCGGTCACCATGCTCGACCCGGCCGCCGCCCGGACCGAGTTCGCCCGGCTGCGCACCGAGGCGGCGCAGCTGGTCCGCTCGCTGCCCAGCTGCCACGAGTACCTGACCGGCGTCGCCCGCGACGTACCGGTCCCGGTCGCGGCCTGACGGGGGAGCCATGCAGCCTGCCCGCGCCGGTACCGCGCCGACGCTCCCGCGGACGCCCCGCGCCGACGGGTACGCCAGCGCCGAGGAGCACCGGACCCTGATGAGCATGTTCCCGTCCGGCGTCTCGGTGGTCACCACCACCGGCGCGGACGGGACACCGTACGGCATGACCTGCTCCTCCCTGTGCAGCGTCACGCTGGAGCCACCGACCCTGCTGGTGTGCCTGAACACGCGGGGGCGCACCCTGCCCGCGATCCGGGCGCGCCGGTACTTCGGGGTCAACCTGCTGCACAGCCGCGCCCGGCCGGCCGCGGAGCTGTTCGCCCGTACCGGCCTGGACCGGTTCGCGGCGGTGCACTGGGAGCCGTCCCCGCACGCGGGCCTGCCGTGGCTGTCCGCGGACGCCTTCGCCCTGGCCGAGTGCCGGGTGGCGGCGGTGCGGGTGGTCGGCAGCCACGCGGTGGTGTACGGCCAGGTGGTCGCGGTGGACCTGGCCGACGACACCCCGCTGCTGTACGGGCTGCGCCGCTTCGCCGGCTGGCCCGCCGGTTGACCGCCGTGGGGGTGCTCGCCTACGCCAAAACCCGGCTCCGGCTGCGCTCCCCGTTTTGACCGTCCACAAGCGAGACTCCCCGGGTGGCGGCGGCCACCCGGGGAGTTTCGACTGTGGACGGTCAGACCGCGACCGCGGTACGGGCCAGGTCGCCCGGCCAGCCGAGCGACGGGGCCACCGGCGCCGCGGCCCGTACCGGCGTCAGCGTGTGCTCGGCGGAGGCGGTCAGGATCGTCTGGTACGCCTGCGTCAGCGCCGCTCCGGGTGACACGCCGAGTTCGTCGGCGAGTACCCGGCGCCCCGCGTGGAACAGGGCCATCGCGTCCGCCTGCCGGCCGCACCGGTACATGGCGATCATCAGGTGCGCGCGCAGCCGCTCCCACAGCGGGTTCTCCCGTACCAGCTCGGTCAGCTCGCCGACCAGCTGGCGGTGCCGCCCGAGCGCCAGGTCGGCCTCCATGGCCCCCTCCAGCACGGCCATGTGCAGCTCGTCCAGGTGCGGCCGGGCCGAGTCGATGAGGTAGTCGGTCGCGTCGGAGACGGGCGCGCCCCGCCACAGCCCGCGGGCCGCCTGCAGTTCGGCCGCCGCCTGCGCGAACCGGCCGGCGCCCAGGGCACCGAGCCCGGTCCGGGCCAGCCGGGCGAACTCCGCGTGGTCACGCCAGAGTCCGTCCACGCTCATCCGGTAGCCACCGCTCAACCGGAGGATGGGAAGGGCATCCCCGAAGCGCCTGCGTAGTCGGGACACGTACGTGTACATCTGTGCCTGCGCGGTGGCCGGAGGGTGCCAGTCCCACAGCAGCGAGCTGAGATGGCCGTCCGAGACCGCGCGGCCGTCGGCGAGCAGCAGCGCGGCGAGTACCGTGCGCGGCTTGGTGCCGCCCAGCGGGTCCTCGACGCCGTCCACCACCACGCGTACCGGCCCGAGTAACCGGAACTCGATCATGTCTGTACCTCCAGAGTCGTCAGTCAGTCGGACATCGCGACGAGGATCCGGCGCGGTCCGGTGAACGGGCGCCGCCCGTGTGCCAGCAGCATGTTGTCGATGAGCAGCAGGTCGCCGGCGCGCCACCGCACGTCCACCGCGAGCGCCATGCCGCGCTCCCGGATGTGCCGCACGTACCCGGCGGGAATCGGTGCGCCGTCGGCGAAGCAGGCCGACTGCGGCAGCTCCTCCTCGGGCAGGATCCGCGCCAGCGCCGTCGCGGTCCCGTCTTCGAGCCCGGCGACGCACCACTGGTCCGCCTGGTTGAACCAGACCTCGGCCCCGGTCACCGGGTGCCGGGCCGTGGCCGGGCGCACCTGGCTGAGGTGCAGGCCGCCGTCCTTGCGCCACTTCCAGTCCGCGCCGGAGCCGTGCAGGAACGCCTCCACCACCGCGCGGTCCTCCGTCTCGAAGGTCGCCTGCCAGCTCTTGCCGAGCCCCTTGCCGCCGTGCAGGTTCTGCACGTACCGCACCCCGCCCGCGAACGCCTCGCGGACCTCCGGGTCGAGCGCGTCCAGCCACGCGGCGCTGTCCGCGATCGGCGTGGCCCCGCCCGCGGTGGCCGGTTGCTGGCAGTAGAAGAGCAGCCGCGCCGGCCAGTGGTGCGCGTACGACATCTCGTTGTGCAGCGAGATGGTCAGCTCCGGCGGGTACTCCGTGGACGTGTAGAGCTGCTGCCCCACCTTGGTACGCGGGGAGTTGCCGTGCACGTACGCGAGCCGGCCCGGCAGCAGCAGGTCCATGATCGCCGCCAGCCCGTCGGTCGCCACCCCGAAGTCCCGGAACAGCACCGCCCTCGCCCGCGGCAGCAGTTCGCCGATCCATTCCGGATCGCACATGTCGGCCAGTTCGGCCAGCCGCGCGGCCGGCGAATCAGTCTCCGGCGTTATCACGACGGGTATTTCGTGCTGGTCTTTCACGACGCCACCTTCTCACCGTGCCGTTGTCGATGAATGAAACAGCTGGCGCGAGGGGTGATCCTCACGCCAGCGTGCGGACGAATGCCTGTGCAGTTAGCCGCGGGGCCCGGCAGCGGATCAGTCCCAGCCGAAGCCGTCACCGGTGTCCGCGGGAGCGCTGCTCAGCGTGTCCGACGCCACAACACTGCTGGTCGCGGCGGAGTGGTTGGCGGAGGCGGCGGTAACGTTGGCGGTCGGGGCAACGATGACGAAGGTACCGACAACAGCTGCGAGGACGATGGCCCTGATGGTGTTGCGCATCTCTGAGACTCCGTTCCCGAGGGCGTCAAACTGCTTACATATTGCTTTGTACAACGCCCAAACTGGCCCGTCATCAGTTAGTGACCTTCCTATGTCTGCAGTTGCCGAAACCGTCCAGCAGCCACCTCCATGGACGGATGAGGACACCGGAATTGGTGGCCGGAAGCGGCCATTCCATAATTTGTCCGCTCGCTAAAATGCAGGCCACACCCTCTGTTAGTTTTTGGCTCGGCACCACATCAAGGAAAGCCGGGAGGAATCTGTGTACCTGGTGGTCGTTACCGTCGACACGCCGGGCTGGAACGCGTCGGTGGACATCCTGCACAAGGAATTGTCGACCAGCGCGTCGGGCAGCGATGGCCTGCAGCACGCGTACCTCGAAGCCGGGGACGAGCGGCTGGCCATATCGCTGTACCTGCAAGCCCCGGACGAGCAGCACGCGGCAACGCTGGCAGACCAGCTCTGCCGGCGCGTACTGGCCTCGGTCTCACCGGCCGGCCGCTGGTCGGTCCAGTCAGTCCACATAGGACCGTGAAGGTCCGCTCAGGGCAGGTCGTCTACCTCCAGCCAGCCCCGCATCGCCGCCTTGGCGCCCGCCGCGAACCGGCTACTGGCACCGAGCCGGTCGAGCAGGTCGGAGGCGATCCGGCGGGCGGTACGTACCGACACCCCGAGCCGCCTGGCGATCATCTCGTCGGTCCGCCCCTCGGCGAGCAGCTGCAGCACGTGCCGCTCGCGCAGGGACAGCCCGACCTCGTCGCGCGGCTTCGCGGTGCCCAGCGGTACCGCCGTCCGCCAGACCGCGTTGAACAGCGCCAGCAGCGCGGTCACCACGCCGTCGGTGGTCACCACCACCGCCGCGGTGCCGCTGTTGTCCGCGCTGACCGGCACCACCGCCACCTTGCGGTCCACGATGAGCAGGCGCAGCGGCAGCGTGGGCGCGGTACGCACCTCGCTGCCCAGTCCCTGCAGCCGGGACGCGTACTCCTGGGTGGCCGGATCGCCGCGGATGCTGTCCAGGTAGACCGTACGCAGCCGCACCCCGCGGTCGATCGCCTCCGCGTCCAGGGCGGTGCTGGCCTCCATGCTCTCCACCGACTGCGCGCCGCCCGGCATCAGCGAACACGCCTCCCACTCGCAGGAGCGCGCCAGATCGCGCAGGCGGGCGCGGATGGTGTCCACCCCGTAGAGCACGTCGCCGGGCGGCTCGATGCCCTTGGGCTGGCTGCTGCGCTCGGCCAGGAACAGTTCGAAGGCGGCCTTGCTCGCCTCGATCTCCTGTGCCCGCCGGGCGGCCAGCGCCTCCAGCCCCACCTTCGGATCGATGGGCCGGAATGCGCCCGAATCCGATCGCGACCGTTGCAGCAGCGACATCCGGGCGAGTTCGTCCAGCCTCCGCCTGATCTCATCGGTGGGCAGGTCCAGTAACGCGCTCAGGTCGTCGATACTTGCATCAGGGTGGTCCAACAATGCTAAATAGACCGATTCGGTCAATCCGCTCAAACCGAGTGCCTCAAACATATGACCCCCGTACAAGCTCCAGGCACCAGGAGCATGGTATCGATCACATGCGTTCTACGGAAGAGCAGCCCGACTGGCCGATACCAAATTTCTTACCCCTAATTCCGGACATGCCTAATTTCCGCCATCGCGCGCGAATGAATAGGAAGGTCCGCGTCCTGTCCACTGTGGAATCGCTGCCAGCCTGCGTGGCGACTCAGCCCTTCGAGCTGCCCTCGTTGGCACCACGCACGAAGTACCGCTGGAAGATCAGGAAGATCACCGCGACCGGGATGATGGTCAGCAGCGCCGCGCCCAGCTTCAGCGGGTACTGCGTGCCCTTGCCGAGCGACCCGCTGACCAGGTCGGCCAGCCCGCGCGGCAGGGTGAACAGGCTCGGGCTCTGCACCGCCACCAGGGTGTGCGGGAACTCGTTCCAGCTGCCCTGGAAGGACAGGATGGTCAGCGTGATGAGCGCCGGCCGGGACATCGGCAGCACCACCGACCAGAACGTGCGGAACACGCCGGCGCCGTCGATGCGCGCCGCCTCCTCCACATCCGGCGGTACCGACTCGAAGAACTGCTTCATGATGAAGATGCCGGCCGCGTCCACCACCAGCGGCAGGATCAGCGCGGCATAGCTGTTGTAGATGCCCAACTGGTTGAGTACCAGGAACTTGGGGATCAGCAGCACCACATTGGGTACCGCCATCACCGCCAGGATCGCGGCGAAGATGGCCCGCCGGCCACCGAAGCGCAACCGGGCCAGCGCGTACCCGGCGAGCGAGTCGAAGAAGATGCGCCCCAGCGTGACGAGTACGGTCATCAGCACCGAGTTGCCCAGCCACAGCGGGAAGTCCGTACCGTTGAAGATGCGCACGAAGCTGGCCGTGGTGAACGGGTGCGGCACCGGGGACAGCGGGTTGGCGGCGGCGTCCGGCTCGGTCTTGAACGTGTTCGCGAGCTGGATGACGAACGGGTACAGGAAGATCAGTCCAAAGAGGACGAGCACGGCGTACCCGCCGATGCGGCGCTTCACCCCGACCTCCCGTCCCGCTCGCGCATCAGCCAGCGCTGGAACAGCGTCATCGCGATGATGATGAGGAACAGCAGGAAGGAGATGGCCGCGCCCGAGCCGTAGTCGAAATCCTTGAACGCGGTGCGGTACGACAGGAACGCCGGGGTGAGCGTCGTCTTCGCCGGATCGCCCTGGCTCATCACGTAGATCTGGTCGAACACCTGCCACGTGCCGATCAGGCCGAGCGTGATGACCAGGAACAGTGCGGGTTTCAGCTGCGGCAGGGTGACGTAGCGCAGGCGCTGCCAGCGGTTCGCGCCGTCGATCAGGCTGGCCTCGTCCAGCTGGGCCGGGATGTTCTGCAGCGCGGCCAGGAACATCAGCATGAACGTGCCGGACGTGGTCCACACCACCAGCGCGATGATGGAGCACATGGCCACGCTCGGCCCGGCCAGCCAGTCCCACCAGGACAGTCCGAACAGGCCGTGGTCGGCCAGCGCGGCCGGCGGCGCGTCCGGGCTGGCGATGCCCAGCGCGCCGACCAGGATCTGGACGACGCCGCGCGGGTCGGCGAACCACTGTGGACCGTGGATGCCGAACACACTCAGCAGGTTGTTGACCGCGCCGGTGTTGGCGAACAGGAACAGGAACACCACGCTGATCGCCACCGAACTGGTCACCGACGGGAAGTAGAAGGTGGTGCGGAAGAAGGACTTCCCCTTGAGTACCCGCTGGTTCACCACCAGGGCGAGGAACAGCGCGAGCGCGGTCTGCAGCGGCACCACGATCGACACGTAGTAGATGTTGTTGCGGATGCTGGTCATGAAGTCGCGGCGGGCCAGACCGTCCACTGTGAACAGGTCGGTGTAGTTGTGCACCCCGGCGAACGGCACCCCGGCGCGGAACGGGCTGCCCTGCCCGTTCCACGAGGTGAAGCTCACCCACAGCGCCATCAGGATCGGCAGCAGCAGGAACAGCCCGAGGATCACCAGCGCGGGCGCGACGAACAGCCAACCGGCGAGGCGCTCACCGCTGCGGGTCCCGCCACGAGCCACGGTTCACCCGCCCAGCGCGGCCTGCGTGTCGCGCTGTACCCGGGTCAGGAGTGCCTTCGGGTCGGTGCTGGTCAGCTGCTGTATCCCGGTGTCGAAGTCGGACAGCACGCTGTCCATCTTGGGCGCGTTCACCGGCCCCTGCCCGTACGCGGCGCCGTCCACGAACGCCCTGTCCCGCGGGAACTGCGCGGTGTACTGGTCCTTCGCGGACTGCCGGGACGGCATCACGCCGAACGCCTTGGCGAAGCCGAGCTGCTGCCGGGTGCCCGTCATCGCCTCGACGAACTTGACCGCCTGGTCCTTGTACCTGCTCTTCGCCGCGATCCCCCAGCAGACCGTGAACAGCAGCGTGCCCTGGCCTTTCGGCCCGGCCGGCATCGGGTTCACGGTGTACTTCACCGTCGGGTAGTCGGTCCGCAGCGCGCCCTCGATCCAGTTGCCCTCGAAGGTGATCGCGGCCTTCCCCTTGCCGAACGCCTCGCCGGCCCAGCCCGCGTCCAGCTGCTTGGGGAACCTGGCCAGGCCGGCCTTGAGCAGGGACTGCACGTACTGCAGCGCCTGCGCGTTCGCCGGCGAGTCCGCCGTCGCCCGGGTGCCGTCCTGGTTGACGAGCCAGCCGCCGGCCTCGACCATGAACGCGCCCACCCGGTCCCGGGTGTCGCCCAGCGCGATCGGCGTGACGCCCTTGGCCTTCAGCTTCCGCGCCACCGCGGTCAGCTGGTCCCAGGTGGTTGGTACGTCCGCAGTGGACAGTCCCGCCTTGCTCCACAGGTCGGTGTTTACCTCCATGGCCAGCGTGGAGAAGTCCTTCGGTACACAGTAGAGCGTGCCCTTGTACGTGAACGCCTGGCGCAGCGCGGGGTAGAAGTCGTCCACACCGGACACCTTGCCCGCGTACGGCTCCAGCGCACCCACGCTGGCGTAGTCGGCGAAGCGCGCGGCGTCCACATAGAACACGTCCGGCGGGTTGCCCGCGGCGAACGCCTGGCCGAGCTGCTGCGCGATGTCCTGCGCCGGGGTCACCGTGGCCTTGTTGCCGGTGGCGCCGGCCCAGGCGCTCGCCGCCTGGGTGACCGCCTTGGTCTCCGCGTCGCCGGAGGAGCCGATCAGGATCCGCAGGGACGCCGGGCCGGACCGCTGCGCCGCGCCCGAGTTGCTGGTGAAGCCGCTGCCGCCGCACGCGGCCGTGGTGGCGAGTAGCGCGACGGTGGCCAGACCGGCCAGCAGCCCGGAACGGAGGGGTGCGTGTCTCATGTCTGTCTCCAGTGGACGGTCGGGGATCGGGTGCCTCAGGTGGAGGCGCGCAGGATCAGGCGCGGGGGCAGCAGCACGTGCTGCGGCGTACCGCCGGCGCCGCGGGCGTCGAGCAACCGGGTGAGCAGGTCCACGCAGCGGTTGGCGGCCTCGGCGAGCGGCTGGCTGACGCTGCTCAGCCCGACCGCCTGCGCCACGGCGGTGTCGTCGAACCCGACCACCGCGGGCGCGCCGCCTTCGCGTACCCGCAGCGCGCCCAGGGCCAGCGAATCGCTCGCGCAGACCAGCGCGGTGGGTGGGTCGGCCCGGCGGAGCA
>DATEJJ010000377.1:0-9038 GCA_035278125.1 Rugosimonospora sp. | reverse complement strand
GCGGCGCGCGACGCGCTGACCGAGGCGGTCGGCCGGTACGCGGCGCTGGGTGCGCAGCCGTGGCTGGCCGCGGCCCAGGCCGAACTGGCCCGGCTGGACGGGGCGCGGGACGCCGGGCTGTCCGCCACCGAGCAGCGCATCGTGGACCTGGTGCGCCGGGGTGCCACCAACCGGGAGATCGCCCGGGCCACGTTCCTGTCCATCAAGGCGGTCGAGGCGAACCTGACCCGCCTGTACCGCCGCTTCGGCGTCCGCAACCGCGAGCAACTGGGACGGGCGCTGGCCGAAGAACCCTGACGGTTGCCGCGACTTATGCATGCTGATACGCTTCTCCGCATACACATGCGAGGAGGCGTCGGATGGGTGCGCGGGTCGCTGTGGTGGGGGCGAGCGGGTACGCGGGCGGTGAACTGCTCCGGTTGCTGGCCGGCCATCCCGGCGTGGAGATCGTGGCGGCGACGGCGCACGCGCATGCCGGTACCCGGCTCGGCGAGGTGCACCCGCACCTGGTCACCCTCGCCGACCTGACCTTCGCCGCCACCGACCCCGGCGAGCTGGCCCGTGCCGACCTGGTGTTCCTCGCGCTGCCGCACGGCGAGTCGGCCGCGCTGGCGGCCGCGCTGCCGCGCAGTGTCAAGATCGTGGACCTGGGCGCCGACCACCGGCTGCGGGACGCCGCCGCCTGGGCCGGCTACTACGGGGGTACGCACGCCGGCGCGTGGACGTACGGCCTGCCCGAGCTGCCCGGCCAGCGGGCTGAGATCGCCGCCGCCGACCGGGTGGCGAACACCGGCTGCTACGCGGTCGCCACGGTGCTCGCGCTGGCTCCGCTGATCGCCGCCGGCCTGGTCGAGCCGGAGGACGTGGTGGTGGTGGCCGCCTCGGGTACCTCGGGTGCCGGGCGCGGCGCCAAGACACACCTGCTGGGCAGCGAGGTGATGGGCGACCTGAGCGCGTACCGGGTGGGCGCGCACCAGCACGTACCCGAGATCAAGCAGGCGACCGGGGCGCGCTCGCTGTCGCTGACGCCGGTACTCGCGCCGATGCCCCGGGGCATCCTGGCCACGGTGACGGCGCGCCCGGTCGACGCGGGCCTGACCGCCGGCGCGGTACGGGACGCGCTGGCCGCGGCGTACGCCGGGGAGCCGTTCGTGCGGGTACTGCCGGCAGGGGCGTGGCCGCACACGGCCGCGACGTTCGGCTCCAACGCGGCGCACCTGCAGGCCACGGTGGATCGCGACTCGGGCCGGGTGATCGTGGTCAGCGCCATCGACAACCTGGGCAAGGGCGCCGCCGGCCAGGCCGTCCAGAACGCCAACCTGATGCTCAACCTCCCCGAAGCGACGGCCCTCTCCGCCAACGGAGTAGCACCGTGAGCGTGACGGCGGCGAAGGGGTTCCGGGCGGCCGGGGTGGCCGCGGGGCTGAAGTCGAGCGGGGACAAGGACGTGGCCCTGGTCGTCAACGACGGGCCGGACGCCACCGCGGCCGCCGTGTTCACCAGCAACCGGGTGCAGGCCGCGCCGGTGCAGTGGACCCGCCAGGTGCTGCGCGGCGAGGTGCTGCGCGCGGTGGTACTCAACTCCGGCGGCGCCAACGCCTGCACCGGGCCGCAGGGCTTCCAGGACACGCACGCGACCGCCGAGCACGTGGCGGCGGCGCTCACCGCCGGTACCCGCATGATCTGTGGCGCCGGGGAGGTCGCGGTCTGCTCGACCGGGCTGATCGGTGAGCGGCTGCCCATGCCGCGGCTGCTGGCCGGGGTGGCCGCGGCCGTGCGCGGCTTGTCCCGGGACGGCGGGCAGGCCGCCGCGGAGGCCATCATCACCACGGACACCCACGCCAAGACCACCGTGGTGGAGGGCGACGGCTGGCGGGTCGGCGGCATGATCAAGGGCGCCGGCATGCTCGCCCCGGGACTGGCCACGATGCTGTGCGTGCTGACCACCGACGCCGTCGCGGATGCGCGGGTGCTGGACGGGGCGCTGCGCGCCGCGACCCGGGTGACCCTGGACCGGCTGGACTCGGACGGCTGTATGTCCACAAACGACACCGTGCTGCTGCTGGCGAGCGGCGCGTCCGGGCTGGCGCCCACGGCCGCGGAGCTGACCGGGGCGGTCACCGCGGCCTGCCGCGAGCTGGGCCGCCAGCTGCTGGCCGACGCCGAGGGCGCGACCAAGGAGGCGGCCATCGAGGTGGTCGGCGCGGCGACCGAGGACGACGCGGTATCGGTGGGGCGCGCGGTGGCGCGCAACAACCTGGTGAAGACGGCGCTGTTCGGCAACGACCCGAATTGGGGCCGGATCCTGGCCGCGGTGGGTACCACCGCCGCCGCGTTCGAGCCGGACGAGCTGGACGTGGCGGTCAACGGGGTCTGGGTGTGCCGGGCCGGCGCCGCCGCCGAGGAACGCTCCAAAGTGGACCTCTCCGGCCGTGACGTGCGCATCACCATCGACCTGCACGCCGGTACGCAGTCCGCGACCATCTGGACGAACGACCTGTCGCACGGATACGTCCACGAGAACTCGGCGTACTCCACGTGAGCGCGCCGGCCCTCACCAGGGATCTGGCCGCGGCACAGGCGAAGGCGGCCACGCTGATCGAGGCGCTGCCGTGGCTGGAGCGGTTCCACGGCAGCACCGTCGTGGTGAAGTACGGCGGCCACGCGATGACCGCGCCGCACCTGCGCCGCGCGTTCGCCGCCGACATGGTGTTCCTGCGCTTCGCCGGGCTGAAACCGGTGGTGGTACACGGCGGCGGGCCGCAGATCTCGCAGATGCTGGCCCGGCTGGGTATCGACACCGAGTTCCGCGGCGGCCTGCGGGTCACCACGCCCGAGGCGATGGACGTGGTACGTATGGTGCTGGTCGGCCAGGTGGGCCGGGAACTCGTCGGGCTCATCAACGAGCACGGGCCGTTCGCGGTGGGACTGTCCGGTGAGGACGCCCGGCTGTTCACCGCGGTCCGGCGACCCGCCTATGTGGACGGTCAACCGGTGGACGTGGGTCAGGTGGGCGACGTGGCCGAGGTGAACGTCGACGCGGTCGGCGACCTCATCGGCGCGGGCCGGATCCCGGTCATCTCCACGGTGGCGCCGGATGCGGACGGCGTGCTGCACAACCTGAACGCGGACACCGCGGCCGCGGCGCTCGCGGTCGCGCTGCACGCCCGCAAGCTGGTGGTGCTGACCGACGTGCCCGGCCTGTACACCGAGTGGCCGGACGAGAGCACCCTGGTCTCCGGTATCACCGCGGACGAGCTGGAGGTACTGCTGCCGCGCCTGACGGCCGGGATGGTACCGAAGATGGAGGCGTGCCTGCGCGCGGTACGCGGCGGGGTACCCGCGGCCCACGTGGTCGACGGCCGGGTGGCGCACTCCACGTTGCTGGAAGTCTTCACGACCGAGGGATTTGGGACGATGGTGACGAATGAGCCTCGTTGAGCGCTGGCAGCAGTCCATGATGGACAACTACGGCACGCCGCCGCTGGCGCTGGTACGCGGCGAGGGCTGTGTCGTCTGGGACGAGAGTGGACAGTCCTACGTGGACCTCCTCGGCGGGATCGCGGTGAACGCGCTGGGCCACGCCCACCCCGCCGTGGTGGCCGCGGTCAGCCGGCAGATCGCCACCCTCGGCCACGTGTCCAACCTGTACGTGGCCGAGCCGCCGGTCGCCCTCGCCGAGCTGCTGCTCGCACTCGCCGGACGGCCGGGGCGGGCGTTCTTCGCCAACTCCGGTGCGGAGGCGGTGGAGGCGGCGTTCAAGCTGTCCCGGCGCACCGGGCGTACCCACGTGGTGGCGGCCGAGGGCGGGTTCCACGGCCGGACCATGGGTGCGCTCGCGCTGACCGGCCAGCCGTCCAAAGTGGACCCGTTCCGGCCGTTGCCGGGCGAGGTGACCCACGTGCCGTACGGCTCGGTGGCCGCGCTGGAGCAGGCGGTCAGCGACGCGACCGCGATGCTGATCCTGGAGCCGATCCAGGGCGAGAACGGCGTGGTGGTACCGCCGCCCGGGTACCTCGCCGCGGCGCGCGAGATCGCCACCCGGCACGGCGCCCTGCTGGTGCTCGACGAGGTGCAGACGGGCATCGGGCGTACCGGCCACTGGTTCGCGCACCAGGCCGACGGGGTGGAGCCGGACGTGGTGACGCTGGCCAAGGGGCTGGGCGGCGGCCTGCCGATCGGTGCCTGCCTGGCCTTCGGCGCCGCGGCCGACCTGCTCACCCCGGGCAGCCACGGCAGCACCTTCGGCGGCAACCCGGTCAGCTGCGCGGCGGCGCTGGCGGTGCTGTCCACCATCTCCTCCGAGGGCCTGCTCGACCACGTGAAGCGGGTGGGGGAGCGGCTGCGCCGGGGCATCGAGGCGTTGGACCACCCGCTGGTGGCGGGGGTGCGCGGTGCGGGCCTGCTGCTCGGCATCGAGCTGACCACGCCGGTGAGCCCGTCCGTGGCGCTGGCCCTGCGCGGGGCCGGGTTCCTGGTGAACCCGATCCAGCCGGACGTCATCCGGCTGGCGCCGCCGCTGATCCTGTCCCCCGGGCAGGCGGACGCCTTCCTCGCCGCATTGTCCGCTGTGGACGGTGTGGTGTGACGCGGCACTTCCTGCGGGACGACGACCTGACGCCGGCGCAGCAGTCGAGCGTACTGGACCTGGCCGCCGCGCTGAAGGCGGACCGGTACGGGCACCACCCGCTGGCCGGGCCGCGCGCGGTCGCGGTCATCTTCGAGAAGCCCTCGCTGCGTACCCGCGTCTCGTTCGAGGTGGGCATCGCCGAACTCGGTGGCCAGCCGGTGGTCATCGACGCGCAGGCCACCCACTTCGGGCGCGGCGAGAGCATCGGCGACGCGGCCCGGGTGCTGTCCCGGTACGTCCACGCCATCGTCATCCGCACCTTCGCCGACCAGCGCCTGGCCGAACTCGCCGGGGCCAGCCAGGTGCCGGTGGTGAACGCGCTGACCGACGGGTTCCACCCGTGCCAGCTGCTGGCCGACCTGCTGACGATCCGCGAGCGGCTGGGCGGTACCGCCGGCGGCACGCTCGCGTACGTCGGCGACGCGGCCAACAACATGGCCCACTCGTACCTGCTGGCCGGCGCGCTGGCCGGGATGCGGGTACGGGTGGCCGGGCCTACCGGGTACGCCCCGGATCCGGCGGTGGTGGTCCGGGCCGGCGAACTCGCGGCGTGGACCGGCGGCTCGGTGGACCTGCTGCGCGACCCGTACGAGGCGGCCGACGGGGCCGACGTGCTGGCCACGGACACGTGGACCTCGATGGGGCAGGAGGGCGACGGGCGGGACCGGATCACGCCGTTCCTGCCGTACCAGGTGAACGCGAAGCTCCTCGGCGCGGCCGCGCCCGGCGCGATCGTGCTGCACTGCCTGCCCGCGCACCGCGGCGAGGAGATCACCGACGAGGTGCTGGACGGCCCGCACAGCGCGGTCTTCGACCAGGCCGAGAACCGCCTGCACGCGCAGAAGGCGCTGCTGTCCTGGCTCGTGGGTAAGGAATGACGGCGCCGATCACCCGGACCGCGCGGCACGCCCGGATCGCGGCGCTGGTCCGGGAGCGCCCGGTGCACTCGCAGACCGAGCTGGCCGAGCTGCTGGCCGCCGAGGGCGTACAGGTCACCCAGGCGACCCTCTCCCGGGACCTGGAGGAGCTGGGCGCGGTGAAGATCCGCGGCACCGACGGCGAACCGGCCGCCTACGTGGTACCCGAGGAGGGGCGGCCCCCGATGCGCCCGGCCGAGCAGACCCCGGCCCGGCTGCAGCGGCTGCTGCGCGAGCTGCTCACCGGTACCGACGCCAGCGGCAACCTGGTGGTGCTGCGTACCCCGCCGGGCGCGGCGCAGTTCCTGGCCAGCGCGCTGGACCGCTCCGGCCTGCCCGAGGTGGTCGGCACGATCGCCGGCGACGACACGATTCTGGTCGTGGCGCGGGAAGCGCCCGGCACCCTGAACACCAGCGGTCAGCTGCTCGCGGCGAAGTTCGCGGCGTGGGCCGGGCGAGATGAAAGGATCGAACATAATGACTGAGCGGGTGGTACTCGCCTACTCCGGCGGGCTGGACACCTCGGTCGCCATCCCGTACCTGGCCGAGAAGACCGGCGCCGAGGTGATCGCGGTCGCGGTGGACGTGGGCCAGGGCGGCGAGGACATGGACGTGATCCGACAGCGGGCCACCGCCTGCGGCGCGGTCGAGTCCGAGGTGATCGACGCGCGGGAGGAGTTCGCCGCGGACTTCTGCCTGCCCGCGCTGCGCGCCAACGCGCTCTACATGGACCGGTACCCGTTGGTCTCCGCGCTGTCCCGACCGCTGATCGTGAAGCACCTGGTGGCGGCGGCGCGCCGGCACGGCGGCACGATCGTGTCGCACGGCTGCACGGGCAAGGGTAACGACCAGGTGCGGTTCGAGGTGGGTATCGGCGCGCTGGCCCCCGACCTCAAGGTGATCGCGCCGGCCCGCGACTTCGCCTGGACCCGGGACAAGGCCATCGCGTACGCGGACGAGCGGCGGCTGCCGATCGACGTGACGCACAAGTCTCCGTACTCGATCGACCAGAATGTCTGGGGCCGGGCCGTGGAGACCGGGTTCCTGGAGAACATCTGGAACGGGCCGATCGAGGACGTATACAGCTACACCGCCGACCCGGCGGCACCGCGCGACCCGGACGAGGTGGTCATCGCCTTCGACCAGGGCCGCCCGGTGGCGGTCGACGGCCGGGCGGTGACCCCGTACCAGGCGGTGACCGAGCTGAACCGGCGGGCCGGGGCGCAGGGCGTGGGCCGGCTGGACATGGTCGAGGACCGGCTGGTCGGCATCAAGAGCCGCGAGGTGTACGAGGCGCCCGGCGCGATCGCGCTGATCACCGCGCACCAGGAGCTGGAGAGCGTGACCGTCGAGCGCGACCTGGCCCGGTTCAAGAAGGGCGTGGACCAGCGCTGGGGCGAGCTGGTCTACGACGGCCTGTGGTTCTCGCCACTCAAGAACGCGCTGGACGCGTTCATCGAGGAGACCCAGCGGCACGTGTCCGGCGAGATCCGGATGACCCTGCACGGCGGCCGCGCGGTGGTCACCGGCCGGCGCTCCGAGGCCAGCCTGTACGACTTCAGCCTCGCCACGTACGACTCGGGCGACATGTTCGACCAGTCCCTCGCCAAGGGCTTCGTGCAACTGTGGGGCCTGCCGAGCCGACTGGCGGCGGCGCGCGATGCCCGCTTGGGTGAGTGAGCAGGTCGCGGTAGAGAATGTGTCTATGACCGAGCGCTTGCGCGAGAGAGCGGCTGGCAATTCAGGCTGGTTCTTTGCGAGCCGTGCGAGCAAAGAGGCGGCATGAACGACCAGACATTGACGGAGGGTAAGACCCGTCTGTGGGGCGGGCGGTTCCGGGGGAGTCCGGCGGAGGCGCTCGCGCGGCTGTCGGTGAGCGTCCAGTTCGACTGGCGGCTGGCCCCCTATGACCTGGCCGCCTCGCGGGCGCACGCCCGGGTACTGGCCCGGGCCGGGCTGCTGTCCGCGGAGGAGCTGGGCCGGATGCTGGCCGCGCTGGACGACCTGGAGGCCGCCTGCGCCTCCGGGGAGTTCCGCCCCACCGTCGAGGACGAGGACGTGCACACCGCGCTGGAGCGCGGGCTGCTGGAGCGGGTCGGCGCGCTGGGTGGCAAGCTGCGCGCCGGCCGCTCCCGCAACGACCAGGTCGCCACCGACCTGCGGCTGTACCTCCGCGATCACATGCGGGGCCTGGCCGGCCGGGTGGTCGAGCTGGCCGACGCGCTGGTCGAGCAGGCCGGCCGGCACGTGGACACGCCGGCTCCGGGCATGACCCACCTGCAGCACGCCCAGCCGGTCACCTTCGGGCACCAGTTGCTGGCGCACGTACAGCCGCTGCTGCGCGACCTGGACCGGCTGCGCGACTGGGACCGCCGCGCGGCCGTGTCGCCGCTGGGCGCCGGCGCGCTGGCCGGTTCGTCGCTGCCGCTGGATCCGGTGCAGGTGGCCAGGGAGCTGGGCTTCGAGCAGGCCGCGCCCAACTCCGTGGACGCGGTCTCCGACCGGGACTTCGTGGCCGAGTTCCTCTTCGTGGCCGCGCTGGTCGGGGTACACCTGTCCCGGCTGGGCGAGGAGGTGGTGCTCTGGACCACCACCGAGTTCGGCTGGGTGGAGCTGGACGACGCGTTCGCCACCGGCTCGTCGATCATGCCGCAGAAGAAGAACCCCGACATCGCCGAGCTGGCCCGGGGCAAGTGCGGCCGGCTCATCGGCGGGCTCACCACCGTGCTGACCATGCTCAAGGGCCTGCCCCTGGCCTACGACCGGGACATGCAGGAGGACAAGGAGCCGGCTTTCGACGCGGTGGACACCCTTGCGCTGGTACTGCCGGCGCTCGCGGGCATGATCTCGACGATGCAGGTACGGGTGGACCGCCTGGTCGCCGCCACGCCGCTCGGGTACACGCTGGCCACCGAGGTCGCCGACTGGCTGGTACGGCGCGGGGTGCCCTTCCGCGAGGCGCACGAGATCACCGGCAAGCTGGTGGCGCTGTGCGTGGCCCGGACCTGCGCGCTGGACGAGGTGAGCGATGCGGACCTCGCCACGGTGTCCGCGCACCTGACCCCGGAGGTACGCGAGGTGCTGTCGGTACGCGGAGCGCTCGCCGCCCGTACCACGCCCGGCTCCACCGGCCCGGGACCGGTCGGCGACCAGCTGGCCATGGTGGAGGACCGGCTGGACGCGTGGCGTACCTGGGCAGCGGAGCGGGTGGTACCCCGCTGACACCCGACGGGCTGGCCCGGCTGCTGGCCGGGCCGGTCGACGCGGCGGCCCGGGGGCTGCTCGGCTGCGTGCTGCGCGCCGGCGGGGTAGCGGTACGGCTGACCGAGGTGGAGGCGTACGGCGGGGTGGGCGCCGACCCCGCCTCGCACGCGCACACCGGGCGTACCCGCCGCAACGCGGTCATGTTCGGCCCGCCAGGGTACCTCTACGTCTACTTCACGTACGGCATGCACTGGTGCCTGAACGTGGTGTGCGGCCCGGTCGGCAGC
>DATEJJ010000376.1:0-12772 GCA_035278125.1 Rugosimonospora sp. | reverse complement strand
GAGGACGGCGCCGCGGAGTGGGTGGTGCGTGAGCGGGACGACCTGCGCCACCGGGTGGCCGCCGCGGCCGCCACCCTGGCCGGCCTGGAACTGTCCACAGGGGACACCCCGGCCGCGCTGGCCGCCGCCGAGCGCGGGGTGGCCATCGACCGGTACGGCGACGAGGGCTGGCGGCTGCTGATCCAGGCGCACGAGCGGGACCGGGACCTGGGCGCCGCGTCCCGGGCCCGGATCCGGTACGCGGAGATGCTCATCGAGCTGGGCGTGGACCCGGTACCTCAGCTCGCCGGCGTGTCACCCGCCTCGCCCACCCTGGCCCGGCCCACGCCCACCACGCGTACCGTCGCCGGGACGTGAGCGGGTAGCGCGTCCGTCACCGTCGCCACCAGCCGCTTGCTGTCCACCGCGGCCACCGAGGAGACCCGTACCCGGATCTCGATCCACGGCCGGCTCTCCCCCGGCAGCGGCCCCTCCGGCCGGGGCGACCAGGTGCAGCCGCCGCTGTCGACCACCTCGACCTCGGCACCGGTCAGCAGCTCCACGTGCGCGGCCAGCCCGCGCCGGGTACCCCGCCAGCGGTGCAGCTCCACCCCGTTGGCGATCAGCTCCCGGCGCTGCTGCTCCGGCCAGCTGTCGTCCACCGCGAGCGCGACCCACTCGGCCAGCCAGTCCAGCAGGTCCGGCGGGGCCAGCCGCGGGTCCAGGTACGCCGCGAAACAGTCCAATGTGGTCAGTACCGGCGCGAGTACCTCGTCGCACGCGGCGGTCAGCCGCTGGGTGAAGTCGTCGTCGAGGTACACCGCGGGCAGGTTGTGCCCGATCGGGTGCGCGGTCGGCAGCCCCGCGATCCCCTTACGCATCGGTCACCCGCACCTGGTGCGCGTACGAGAAGACCAGCGCGTGCGGGGGCAGGTCGAGCCGCTGCACCTCGCCGCCGCGCTTGCCGGTCGTCGGGTCGGCGCCGAACAGCTTGACGTCCTCCACCAGGTCCACGCCGGGCAGCCGCTGCAGTACGGCGAACACCTCGCCCGACTGCACCGGGCGGCCGAACGGCCAGCCGGTACCGTCGGAGCCGCCCACGATCGGGTTGAGGTACCGGAACAGCGCCTCGGTGGCCCGGGTCTGCAGGGCGGCCGGCGCGGTACGGGCCCGGGCGCGCAGCTGCGCCACCACGGTCACGCCCTGGTAGTACGGCGGCTCGACGGAGATGCGCGAACCGAGGCAGCGCCGCTCGTCCAGGTACCCGGCGATCTGGGCCAGGGTCTCGTCGGCCGGGCGGAGCTCGCTGAAGCGCAGGTCCACCGGGTTGGTCACCTTCGGCACCACGAGCAGCCGCACCGCACCCGGGTCGTTCGGCACCGGTACGCAGCGCACCCGCGCGGCGTCCGGCGCCGCCTCCCGGGCCAGGTACTCGTAGTCGTCGACGGTGACCGCGCGGTCCCGGGTACGCAGCAGCAGCGGCCCGCGTACCGAGGCGTCCGCCACCGATTCGCCGTCCACGCCGCCCTTGGCCGGCAGCCGGTTGGTCACCCGGTTCACGAACGGCACCGGGTCGCGCTGCACCTGCAGTACCCCCCGGGCCACGTTGCCGCGCTGCCCGCCCCCGGTCTGGTACAGCGGCACCCGGATCGGCGCCCCCTTGGGCGGTACCGCGCCGAAGTACCGCAGCCCGCCGTCGGGCATCCGGATGGCCGGGCCGAACAGCACCTCACCCGCCACCCGGTCCAGCACCACGTGCCGGTCCTCGGCGGTGGACTGGGCGAAGGAGACCACCTCCCGCCACTCCTGCCAGCCGTCGCCGCCGGCCACCTCGACCACGAGCGGCTCGTCCGAGGCGACCACCGGGCGGCGGGCGAGCGGGAAGCGCTGCCCGGGTACGCCCTCGGACAGCCCGACCACCTCGTCCCGGATCACCTCGGCGTGCGCCGCGGGTACCGTGCCGCCGATGGTGGACGCCGCGGCCGCGTTGATGCGCGGGGACATCTGGTAGAACGGCTGGCCGGACACCGGCGGCACCAGCCGGCAGCGGATCCAGCCGGCCCGGCGCCGCCCGGCCAGCGAGGCGGCGTGCCCGGCGGGCACGTGCAGCACCACGTCACCGGCCAGGTTGAAGCCGCCGGTGGTGTCCTGGTCCACCTCGCACGGTACCCAGCCGGTGCCGTCCCACGCCTCCCACTGCCACGGCGGGTTGCGCGGGTCCACACCCACGCCGCCCACGGAGCAGTCCAGCCGCAGCAGGATGGCGCAGCGCGGTACCGGCCCGGACAGTCCGAACAGGACACTGTCGCCGATCGCCGGGGTGGGCGCGAACGCGTCCAGGCCGGTACCGGCGCGCAGGTCCTCGGTGTGGTCCACCGGCTGCGCCCCGCTGGCCTGCGCCATGATGTACTCCAGCGCGCAGGGCACCATGTTCAGGTCCACGTCGGTACGGAACACCACCGGCTCGTCGCCGCTGTTCTGCACGCTGGCCACCTGCGCCCCGCCCGGTACCAGCACGGCCAGCTCCTGGGCCGCGGACAGCCAGAAGGTGACGTCGCAGCGGGCCGGGGTGGGCGGGAACAGCCGCACCCCGATCAGCTCCAGGAACCGCAGGTAGTGCAGGTCGGGTACCCGGTTGAGCCGGTACAGCAGCTGCTCGACCATGGTGGCGAAGGTCTCGATGAGGGTCACCCCGGGGTCCGAGACGTTGTGGTCCGTCCACTCCGGACAGTGCTGCTGCACCAGGCGTTTCGCCTCGTCCACCAGGTCCTGGAAGCGCCGGTCATCCAAGTTCGGTGCGGGCAAAGGCATTCGTCGCCTCCTCACTCATCGGGATGACGTAGAACGGGAAGACGAGGTTGCGCGGGTCGTTGCTGCCGCGCAGGGTGTACCGGATCTCGATGAGCAGCACGCCCCGGTCCGCTTCGTCGAAGCGCACCACCACGTCGGCCACGGTGACGCGCGGCTCCCACCGCTCCAGGGACACCCGCACCTCGTACGCGATCTGCCCGGCGGTGGCCGCGTCCGCGGGCGCGAACACGAGGTCGTGGATGGCGCAGCCGAACTCCGGCCGCATCGGCCGCTCCCCCGGCGCGGTGGCCAGGATCAGCCGGATGCTCTCCACGATCTCCCGCTCCCCGTGCACCAGCGCGATGGAGCCGGTCGCGTCGGTACGCAGCGGGAACGCCCAGCCCGCACCGATGAACTCCGCCAGCACCGTCACCCTCCGATCAGGACGGTCGGGCAGCCGACCAGGATGGGCGCGCCGCACCCGGACAGGTCGCCCATGCGCGCGGCGGGCTGCCCGCCGATCAGCACGGTGGGGCAGCCGGGCGGCACGATCGGCGTGGGCGGGTGTACCGCGGGCGGCGGGAACGAGCAGGTGTGCAGGCTGCCCACGGTCGCGGCCGGCATCCCTCCGATGAGGACAGTGGGCACGCCCGGGCCGGTGATGACACCCGGGTGGCCGGTCGGGTCGCCGACGCGTGCAGCTGGGGGCATGGCTCATTCTCCTAATTGATCCGCACGATTCCGCCGCGTACCGTCACCGCGCCGCTGGCGGTCAGCTCGGTCTGCGCCTGGCCGGTCACCTTCACCTGCTGGCCCTTCAGCTCCAGCACACCCGCGCCCGCGTCCACGGTCACGCCCATCCCGCTGATCTTCACCGGCCCGGATCCGGTCAGCTCCACGGTGCTGGACTTCTTGTCCAGCTTGAGTTGCAGCTTTCCGTCCCCTGTGGACAGCAGTACCCCGTCGCCGCGCGGCGAGTCGACCAGCTCCAGCCGGTGCCCGGTGCGGGACACCAGCGCGCGTACCCCGATCTCGCCGCTGGAGGAGTCGACCACCGGTACCGACAGGTCGGGCGGGCTGTCCTTGCCGTTGAACAACCCGCCGATCACGTACGGCGTGTCCAGGTCGCCGCCGGCGAAGCCGACCAGCACCTCGTCCCCCACCTCGGGCAGGAACACCGCGCCGCGCTGCTTGCCCCCGCCCGGCTGCACCGTACGCGCCCAGCCGCTGGTGAAGTCCTTGGCCAGCCAGGGGAAGGTGAGCCGCACCCGGCCCAGCGTCAACGGGTCGCGCACGTCGCTGACCACCGCCGGTACCAGCCCGACGGTGGGGCGCTCCCGGCGCGCCGCGCCGGCGCCGATGGTACCGAGCAGCGACCGCTCCTGCCGCCCGGAAACCACGAACGCGGTCGTGTACCCGGCCTGCTCGCTGAACAGGTGGCGGGTACTGGTCAGCGTGTACTTGCCGGCGAACGGCGCGCCCACTCCGGACAGCGCGACCGCCGCGCCCGCGCGCAGCTTCGGGTTGCCCCGCGCCACCCCGGACAGCTCCACGCTCGCCCCACCCAACTGGTCCGCGAGCGCCTGCGCCGCCGCCTTCACCTCGCTCTGGCTGTGGTACGCCGCCCCCGCCGCGACGAACGGCGGGCTACCGAAGCCGCGCGCCATCGCCACCGGGTCCAGCCCGTCGACCTGCGCGCCGGCCGGCTGCGGGGTGGCGGTCGCGGTCAGCTCCTGCTTGTGCTCCATGTCCCAGCCGCGCACCTCCACCTCGGGTACCTGCTCGGCCGCGGTGATGCCGGCGCGCAGGGCCAGCAGGTTGCGGTTCACCTCCAGTACCAGAGGATCCTTGGTCGCCTGGGCGTTGGTGGCCGGCGCCGAAGACGGCGCCTGCGGCTGCCGGAAATCCAGCTTGCCGTCCGCGACCGCGACCTGCGCGCCGACCAGGCCGGCCAGCCGGGACAGGAATTCCCAGTCGCTGACGTTGTCCTGCGACAGCTGCGTGTCCGGCGCGCCGCCGACGCCGGGCGCGGCGTCGATGGTGCCCGCGGCCAGCCCGGCCCGCTGCGCGACCTTGCGCACCACATCGGCGATGGACATGTTCGGGTACGCCGCGGTGCGCCGCCCCCGGAACAGCCGGTGCCCCTGGTCCATCCCGCGCACCTGGGTGAACGTGCCGCCGGTGTCCAGGTCCAGCTCCAGCGCGGTGACCTCGCCAGCGAGCAGCGGCTGTGGCGGCGCGGGCTCGGCGGTCTTCACCTTCAGCGTGACCTTCGCGCCCACCTTGAACCGCCCCTTGGCGAGCGCGACCTGTGCCGGGTCGTGGAAGCGCAGCACGAACACGTCCGGCAGGTTGCGGTCGTCCTCCACGTACGCGTACGTCAGCAGCGAGGCCACGTCCGCCGGCAGCGGGCTGCCATCCACCTCCACGAGGAGGGTATTCGCGAAGCTCTCGTTAGCCATCGCCGTCCGCCACCTCCTCCAGCGCCGGAATCAACAGCCGGGTTCCGGGGCGCAGCCGCATCGGGTCGTCGATCTGGTTCGCCTCCGCGATCGCCCGCCACAGCTGCGGATCGCCGTACGCCCGGTACGCCACCGAGTGCAGCGTGTCGCCCACCACGACCACGTGCGCGTCCCGCGCCGCCAGCGCACCGGAGGTGGGGTTCTGCCCGCCCTGCTCGCCGGAGATCTCCTCCAGCGTCACCGTGCACACCGCCCGCACCGGCGTACCCCCCGGCGTGAACAGCGTGTACTTCGCGGTCACGCTGCTCACGTACGACGGGAAGCTGGTCAGCCCGCCCCAGTGGAAGATGACCCAGGGCGGCGAGCCCTTCTTGCTCTGCCGGCTCTTGTCCGTGGGTACGCAGCACGCGAAGAGCTGGTCCACCACCTTGACCACCTTGTCGCCCATGGTGTCGGTGGCGTCGAAGAACATCTCCAGCGTCAGTTTGCTCGGGTCGGAGCCCAGGAACTGGAGGGTGCCGCTCTTCTTCGCGTTGCGCTGCGCGTCCCGCTTCCACTTGGCATTCTTGGTGAGGCTGAGCTCCTTCGGGTTGAACTGGAACTCAATCTTGCCGAGGCTCACGTTGCTCGGGTTGGAGGTGTTGCCGTCCGAGGGCGGCTCGCGCAGTTCGAGGTACGCGTGCTGCAGGTTGGACGGCGCGCCGTACGCGGAGGGCGGCGGTGCGCCGGCGGCGGTGAAGGTGACGGGCGAGGACACGGCTCAGCCTCCCGACCCGGGCGCGAGGAACCCGTGGTGCGCCAACTCCAGCGTCTCCGTGGCCACCTTCGGCGACTCCGCGGACAGCTGCGGACCGCTCCACCGCACGGGTACCACGTCGACCAGCGCCCAGCGCGCGATGACCGTACCGTCGAGGGTACGGGCCTCGATGGTGGCGGTCTTGCGCTTGATGCCGGAGGCCATGCTCGCGAACCACTGCGTTATCTTGCCGCTCTGCGCGGTCACCGGCCGGGTCAGCTTCACGTTGGAGTACTTGATCCGGGTGGGCAGCTGCCACACGACACCGTTGTTGCCGCCCTCCTCCCGCTGCTCCATCACGAACTCGCACCCCAACCCGTCGCAGCTGTTGAACGCGCCCAGGTTCTCGTCGTCGATCCGCACCACGAAGCAGACGGCCACCGCCTCGTCCGCATCAGCCATCCCAGCCTCCCAACATCCGTCAGTACCGCAGGTCGGTGAGCCCGCCGCGGCGGTCCCGGTCCATCAGCAGTTCGGCCTTCAACCGGCGCAGCAACGGGTCGAAGATCTTCTTCACCAGCTCGTCGGGGTCGTTGCCGTGCCCCCCACCGTCCGGTGCCGGTGCGGCCGCCGTCGCCGCCGTCGCCTCGGCCCGCTGCACGGTCGTGACGGGTACCAGCGCGGGCGCCGGAAGCGTCGGTGCCGCCGGCTCCGGCGACGTGTGGCGCTGTACGGTCGGGGTTTCGGGTGGTGGGGGCGGTGGTGCGGACCAGGTGACCTGCGGCTCGGGCCGTGCGGTCGCGGTGGCTTCCGCGGGCGCGGGCGTCGCGACCACGCGCTGGGCCGTGGCGGCCTGCGCCGCCGGCCGGTCCGGTGGGGACTGGGAGGACGGGAGCAGGGGGTGCAGCGGCCGGTCGCCGATGAGGCTCGCCGAGGCTTCGGGGTAGCTGTCCCCAGTGGACAGTCCGGTGTTTCGCAGCGGTTGGATCTGCACGGCGGGTCCGGCGTAGAGCGCGGCCGCGCTGAGTGGCACGGGGTGGCTCGGGTTCAGCGGTTCGAGGCGCTGCACGGCCACCGCCACGCCTTCACTGGCGTGTGGCAATCCACCGGGTTGGCGGAGTGCCCGGGTGTCCGTGGGGCTGGTCAGCGGGCGCCGGACCGCCTGTGCACCGGGCAATTGGCTGCCCGCTCCGGGCGCCGCACCGCTGTCCTGGCCTGGTCGGTCCGCGTTGTCGCTTGTGGACCAGCCCAGGGTTGGCGCGTCCGGCTCCGTGACTCCGCTGCCGCTCGGGTCGAACGCGCTGCCGGCTTGTTCTCCGAGCCGCTGGACCGCGACCTCCGGGCCTGAGCTGGCTATTGCGAATGCATCACTCTGCCGGCCGGTCCCTTGCTTCCCGCCAGTCATCGACGAAGCAGCCAGGTCCACGAGGGGGGCGCCCAGACCGGGCCGCGCACCACCGGCGCTCGGGCCGCCGTGGGAGCCGGCGGCTGTCGCACTGCGTTGGAGCGAGGCGGAGGCTCCGCCCGATCCTGGAACGAACGTGGAGGCACCGAGGGGCAGCGAGGCTTCGCCCGCGCCGGATGAAGGGGACGGACCTGTTGCCGCGGTGCGCTGGACGGCCCCGGACGGGCCGCCGCCCGCACCCGGAGCGGACAAGGAATCGTTCGCGCCCAGACCGAGCGTGGGGGCGTCCGGACCTGCCCCGCTGCGCTGAACCGATCCGGCCGCAGCGTCACTGGCACCCGGAAAGGAATCAGGCCCACCGAGCATCGGGCCGTCCGGACCCGCCCCGCTGCGCTGGCCCGATCCGGTCGCCGCATCACCCGTCCCGGGCAAGGAACCGCCCGCGCCACGCCCGGAGCCGTCCGGACCTGCCATGCTGCCCTGGACCCGACCGGCCGGCGCGCTACTCGTGCCGGACAAGGATTCGCCCGCGCCCACACCAGGCGCACGGCCGTCCAGGCCCGCCGCGCTGCGCTGGACCCAAGCGGACGCCGCAGCACCCTTGCCAGAAAAGGAATCGCCCGCACCCGTGCCGAGCGTGGCGGCGTCCGGACTCGCCGCGGTGCCCTGATGCGACCAGAAAGCGGCATCCGCGCCTGCGCCGGGACCGCCGATTCCCGGACCGATTGCCCGGGCACCCGGGACAGACACAGAGTTGGCCGCATCCGGGCCCGGTGAGGAACCAGCGCCGGATGGTCCGCTTCCCACGCTGCGCTGCACAGAACTGTCCACACTGGACGCACTCGCGGAACCGCCCGCACCTGGGCCGAGCGCGGAACCACCCACAGCCGGGCCGAGCGGCGGGCCACCCGAGCCGGGGCTCAGTAGCGCGCCACCCGAGTCTGGGCCGACCGACGTGCCGCCCGCACCAGGGCCGGGCGGCGCACCACCCGCGCCCGGACCCAACGGCACGCCGCTCGCACCGGAGCCGGCCGACGTCCCGCCCGCGCCAAGGCCCAGCGGAGAACCGGCCGCCCCGGAGCCATGCGACGGACCGCTGCCGGACGAGCCCGCCAAGCTGCGCTGCACCGAGGCGGATCCAGCGCCTGCGGCTTCGATGACGGCGCGCCGCTGAATGGCCGGCTCGAACACGGTGCCCGGCCGACCCCCGTCACCGAAACCGCCGCCAGCCGCACCGTCCCAGCCGCCCACGGCACCACCAGCCAGACCACTCGAATCGCCGAACTCACCGCCACCGGTGGACGCCGCACCACCTACCCCGGCACCCCAACCACCCAGATCAGCCGCCGGGCCGCCCACCCCGGGACCGCCCAAAGTAGACGCCGAGTCACTCGACCCCGCGCCCTCACCACGCGACGTCGGCGCAGAACCACCCTCAGCCACACCGTCCAACGTGGACTCCGAGGCACCCGACTCGGACCCACCCCAGTCGCGAAACACAGAGGCCGGGTCACCTCCACCCGTCCCGGCCCCGACCGCGCCAGAGGAGGCGCGCTGTACCGACAGCCCCGAGCCGCCTTCCCCGATACCCGACCCACCCGCGGCGCGCGACCCCCACGCCCCCGCACCACCGGAGGCGGAGACCCCGACCACACCGGGCCCCGCGGCGGCGCCGGAGACCCCGCTCCGGCCCGCCGACTCGACTCCACCAACCGGCCCCGTCCGCCCCGAACCCGAAGCGCCATCCTCCACGCTGCGCTGCGCCACCCCCGTGGTACCCGAAGACCGACCTTCTGGATCTTGGAGGGAAACTCCAGCCATAGGTGGTAAAGGACTCCAAGATTCAGAGGTGGACGTCGTGTGGATGAGGCCCGAGGGGGCCGTGGGGGTGACCGCGTGGGTGAGAGGGGCCAGGTGGGTGGGGGCGTGCCAGGAGGTGAGCAGGGACGGCATCCGGTCGGGTGGGTTGGTCAGCGGGTGGTCACCAACCTGCCGCTGCAGCGCCGGCAGGCTGCGCCAGGCCGGGGGCGGGGCGGCACGGTAGACCGGGCCGTCCGGCGCCGCCGGTACCGCGCCGGCGGGCTTGTCGCGCCCGCCTCGCCGCCAGGGCCACATCCCTCGTCACCGCCCCTGACCCAACCTGGTGTTGATTTTGGCTATCTCCGCGACGTACCGGCGCCGGTCCGGGTGCTCCAGGTCGAGGATCTCCTCCAGCGACCAGTGGAAGTGGAAGGCAACGTACGCGACCTCCTCGTGCAGAGCCTCGGTCGCGTACGTCACGATTCCCCCAGGCGCGCTCCGCCGGACAGGTCCACCGCGAACGCGTGCCCGCACTCGGGGCACGCCACGCCGGCCCGGGTGTGGCCCTCGCTGTTGACGCGGCGGTACATGTCCTGCAGGAACGCCAGATCCGCGGCGAACAGGTTCTCGATGACGCCGGCGTGCACGTCGGTGACCGAGCCGATCCGGGTGACTACCCGGGCCAGCAGGACGACGGTCAGGTACGCGGGGTTCTCGCGTACCCGGTCGTCGCGCAGCGGTACTAGCTCGTCCCGCGCCGTCGCCAGGCGCATCACCCCGGACCGGTGCACGGTACCCGTCTCGTCCACGTACCCGCGCGGCAGCTCGAACGCGAACTCCGTACGCAGCATCTCGCGCGGCGCGTCCACTGTGGATACGGCAGGTGGCGGTTCAGCGGTGGCGACTGTGCGGCGCATCGCGCTACTCGACCTCCATCTGCTCATACGTGACCACGAGCTTCTCGGTCAGCACGCTCGTGTCGCCCGCCTTCAGCGCGCCGATCTCCAGGCTCTTCGGCCAGGCGTTCGTGAGCTTGTACCGCTTGAGCGCGTTGCCCTCGTAGTCGTACACGATGATGGCGCCGCCCTTGCGCGCATCGGTCATCTTGCCGAAGTGCGCCGTCTGTACCCACTTCTCGAAGCTGTTGTCGGCGGTGAGGCCGCGGGTGAGCGTGACCTCGCCGGCCTTGGGGCGGCCCGGCAGCTTCTTGATGACGTATTTGCCGTCCGACGTGTTCTGCTTCAGCTCGATGACGTCCTGCTCCATCTTCAGGCCGCTCACCTCGTTGATCTGCTTGATGACGATGCCGTCCACCTCAAGCCCGAAGGAGTGACCGACCGACGTGTCGAGGTCAGGGAGTGCCACAGTCGTTCTCCTACTCGTTCACCAGGCTGGTGCCGCCGGACATCTGCGCCAGGCGGAAGATGACGAACTCCGCCGGCTTGACCGGCGCCACACCGATCTCACACATCACCTGTCCGGCGTCGATGCTCTCGGCCGGGTTGGTTTCCCGGTCGCACTTGACGTAGAAGGCTTCGTCGGGGGTGAGCCCGAACAGCGCACCCTTGCGCCACTCCATCACCAGGAAGGAGCTGATGGTACGGCGGATGCGCGCCCACAACGCGTCGTCGTTCGGCTCGAACACCACCCACTGGGTACCGTTGAGGATGGACTCTTCCAGGTAGTTGAACAAGCGCCGCACGTTGAGGTACCGCCACGCCGGGTCGGACGAGAGCGTACGCGCGCCCCACACCCGGATGCCCCGCCCGGGGAACGAGCGGATGCAGTTGACGCCGATCGGGTTCAGCAGCTCCTGCTCGATGCGGGTCAGCTGGGTCTCCACCGCGATCGCGCCGCGCACCACCTCGTTGGCCGGCGCCTTGTGTACGCCGCGCGCGCTGTCGTTGCGCGCCCACACGCCACCCATGTGCCCGCTCGGCGGCACGTACTGGTTGGTCCCGCTGGCCGGGTCGAAAACCTTCACCCACGGGTAGTAGAGGGTGGCGTATTTGGAGTCGTACCCGGCCAGGTCGACGCGCCAGTCCTTGACCTGCTGCGGGGACAGTCCGGGCGGCGGGTCGAGAATCGCCATCCGGTCACCCATCAGCTCGCAGTGCGCGATCATCGCCAGCTGCACGGCCTTGACCGTCTCCAGGTCCACCGCGCTGCGCTGGTACGCGCTCATCAGGTCCGGCGCGGCGACCATGGTGATTTCCTCGATCGCCTCCAGCCCGCCCACACCGGTGCGCTCGGCCACGTCGCCGACGTAGTCGTCGGTCACGATCTGGCGCGGTACCGGGGGCGGCGCCGGCACGTCCCGCAGCGACACGCTGCCGCGCTGCGGGCTGGTGACCGGTCCGGCGGCGGCGTCCTCCTCGATGGTGATGAGCTTGGACCGCTCGCGGACGGCGGTGACCACGTTGTCCTTGCCGCGCTTGGTGGTCACGCCGTCGAACGTCTCGACGACCTTGCCGCCGCGCTTGACGATCAGGTTGAACTTGTCCTCGGCCGGTGGCTGGCCCTCGCCCGGAGTGTGGTCGGTGACCTCCACCGCGATGTCGCCGCCCCGGTTGCTCCCGGACAGTTCCTTGGTGGCGACCCGGTACCCGCCGATGGTGGCCTGCGGCCCGGCGACCGCCTTGGCGCCGTTGTTGCGGGAGCCGCCCACACGCACGATGTAGCAGTTGCCACCGCCGTTGAGGAAGTAGCCGTACACCGCGTGCGCGAGGTAGCAACCCTCCACGAACTCGCCGAAGACCTGGGTGTACTGGCCCCAGTTGGAGACCAGGGTCGGCGTGTTGAACGGTCCCTGTGCGGCGAACCCGACGAAGGCGGCGACGGCGGTACCCACCCCCTCGATCGGTCGTGAGCCGGACTCGACCTCCTCGACGTACACGCCGGGCGATAGGTACGTGGGCATCGTGCCTCCTGCTTTCGGACTGGTGTATTCGGATAGTGGCGCTTCGCGCCGGTTTCCGGGTACGGCGCGCGGGCGCGTACGGGGGAAGTTCGGGCTGCCCCAACGGGCAGCAGGTGAACCTGGCTCAGTTGGGCGGCGGCGTGGCCGGGTCCAGTTCGATGAAGTCCAGCCCGGCGAAGTAGTTGCTGGATGACGGGTTCTTGTCGGTGACGGTGACGGTGAGCGTGTGCGCGCCCTTCGTCAGCCGTAGCGTGCCGTACGCCTGCGGGGCGTGTATCGCCACCGTGGGCGAATACCCGTCGAACGGGTTGCCGACCGGTTGACCGTCCACCTGCACCGTGACGATGCCGTAGTCGGGTGCCTGCGTCTGCACCAGCATCACGTCGTACCGCGTCCGGGTGGGTACCTGGAACTTGAGGGTGAACGAGTTGCCCGGCGCGGTGGGGGTGAAGAACACCTGGGCGTTGCCGGACCACACCACGTTGCAGCAGTTGGCCTGCTCCACCAGGTTCGCGCTGGCGGACACCGGCGGCAGCAGCGACTCCGCCTCGAACTGCAGCGTGGGCAGCGGCGAGGGCGGGGCCGAGGAGGGTGGCATCGAGGGCGCGGCCGAGGACGGTGGCGGCATGGACGGCGGGGCGGCGACCGAGGCGGCGACCGTGGGCGCGCCGGCGGCCGTG
>DATEJJ010000375.1:0-6237 GCA_035278125.1 Rugosimonospora sp. | reverse complement strand
CGGCTGGGACGGTCAGGTGCGCGGCGTGCTGATCGTCGCTGACACCATTAAGCCCACCTCGGCGGAGGCGATCAGGAAGCTGCGCGCGATGGGGCTGCGCCCGGTGCTGCTCACTGGCGACAACGAGCGTGCCGCCAAGGCGGTTGCCGCCAGCATCGGCATCGAGGAGGTCATCGCCGATGTCCTGCCAAGCGGGAAGCTGGACGTGATCAAGCAGCTTCAGGCCGAGGGCCGGACGGTCGCGATGGCCGGTGACGGGGTCAACGACGCCGCCGCGCTGGCCCAGGCCGACCTGGGACTCTCCATGGGTACCGGCACCGACGCCGCGATCGAGGCCGGTGACCTGACCCTGGTACGCGGAGATCCGCGGGTGGCCGCGGACGCGATCCGGCTGTCGCGCGCGACGCTGCGTACCATCAAGGGGAACCTGTTCTGGGCCTTCGCCTACAACGTGGCCGCGCTGCCGCTGGCCGCCCTCGGCCTGCTCAACCCCATGATCGCCGGCGCCGCGATGGCGCTGTCCTCGGTGTTCGTGGTGTCCAACAGCCTGCGGCTGCGGCGGTTCCGCGCGCTGGCCGGCTGACGGCTCAGCGCAGCGGGCCGTCGCCCGATCCGTCGGGGTCGTCGACCAGGTGCACGGCGGCCTCCTCGGCACTGGCGCCACCGGCGTCGATGCCGGCGTCCCGGGCCACGGCGTCGGCCTCGTCGTCCTCGCCGAAGCCCTCGTCCCCGGCGACCAGGCGGCCGGCCCGAGCCTGCGCCTCGTATCCGCGCCGGGCCAGCTCGTCCTCGTCGTCGACCGCTTCCGCGTACGGGTCGATGTCGGGCTCCTCCTCGGCGAGCAGCTGGTCCAGCGACTCGCCGGCGCGCTGCTCGGCCGCGGTGGTGCCGAACCGGTTGGCGCCGGACCAGCGGTCGGCCGCGGCCACCCCGGTGTCCAGCGGGTCGGCGGTGCCGTCGTCGTCGAGGGTGTCCGACGCGTCGAGAACCCCTTCGTCCTCGATGTCGTCCCACTGCTCCCCGGGCTCAGTCATGGAGATCAGCCTAGGCCAGGCGGTTGAGGTATTAGCCCGCGGTTCGCCACCGTTTCGCCCGTTCGCCCCGGCCCGTTCCCGCGCGTCTGGCCATACTCTCCTTGCTCGATACCCCGTCGTGGCGGAAGGTAGGCCGATGGGCACCGTTGACCGGCGACAATTCCTGCGACTGGCTGGCGGGGCCACAGCCATGTCGGTACTCGCGCCCAGTATCGCCCGCGCCGCCGCGATCCCGGCCGACCGGCGCAGCGGTACCCTGCGGGACGTCGCGCACGTGGTCGTGCTGATGCAGGAGAACCGCTCGTTCGACCACTACTTCGGCACCATGCGGGGCGTGCGCGGGTACGCCGACCCGCGTGCGGTGACGCTGCCCAGCGGCAAGCCGGTGTGGTACCAGTCCGACGGCACCCGGGACGTGCTGCCGTTCCACCCGGACGCCAGCGACCTCGGCATGCGCTTCCTGGAGGACCTGGCGCACGACTGGAACAGCGGGCACGCCGCGTTCAACCAGGGCCGGTACGACCGCTGGGTGCCGGCCAAGGGTGCCACCACGATGGCGTACCTGACCCGCGCGGACATCCCGTTCCACTACGCGCTGGCGGATGCGTTCACGGTGTGCGACGCGTACCACTGCGCCCTGCTCGGGCCCACCGATCCCAACCGGTACTACATGTGGACCGGGTACACCGGCAACGACGGCAAGGGCGGCGGCCCGGTCATCGCCAACGACGAGCTGGGCTACGCCTGGACCACGTACCCGGAGCGGCTGGAGCGGGCCGGCGTGTCCTGGAAGATCTACCAGGACCAGGGGGACGGGCTGGACGCCAAGGGCTCGTGGGGCTGGACCGGCGACGCGTACATCGGCAACTACGGCGACAACTCGCTGCTGTACTTCACCCAGTACCAGAACGCCGCGCCCGGCATGGCCCTGTACGACAAGGCCCGCACCGGTACCGACGCCAAGGCCGGGCAGGACCTGTTCACCGGGTTCCGCGCCGACGTGCTGGCCGGGAAGCTGCCGGAGGTCTCCTGGATCGTGGCGCCCGAGGCGTTCACCGAGCACCCGAACTGGCCGGCCAACTACGGCGCCTGGTACGTCGCGCAGGTGCTGGACGCGCTGACCGCCGATCCGGCCGTGTGGAGCCGCACCGTCCTGCTCGTCACGTACGACGAGAACGACGGCTTCTTCGACCACATGGTCCCCGCGTTCCCACCGTCCACAGCGGACCAGGGACGCTCCACAGTGGACCTGAGCGGGGAGCTGTTCACCCCGCCGGCGGGCAGCGGGTACGTGGCCGGGCCGTACGGTCTCGGGCAGCGGGTGCCGATGCTGGCGGTGTCGCCGTGGAGCACCGGCGGCTGGGTCTGCTCCGAGGTCTTCGACCACACCTCGATCATCCGGTTCCTGGAGCGCCGGTTCGGGGTGCACGAGCCGAACATCTCCGCCTGGCGCCGTACCGTCTGCGGCGACCTGACCGCCGCGTTCGACTTCAGCCACGGCAACCCGCGGGTACCGGCGATGCCGGACACCAGCGGGTACCGCCCGCCGGACAGCAACCGGCATCCCGACTACGTACCGACCCCGCCGGCCCACCCGGCGCTGCCCGCGCAGGAGCCCGGCATGCGCCCGGCCCGGCCGCTGCCGTACGAGCTGAGCGCGGACGCGCTGGCCGGTAACGGGAAGTTCTGGCTGGACCTGACCAACCGGGGCGAGGCGGGCGCGAGCCTGCTGGTCACCTCGGCCACGCAGGCGGGCGGGCCGTGGACGTACACGGTCGGGTCGGGCCGGCAGCTGACCGGGGCGTGGCCGGTGGACGGTGCGTACGACTTCGCGGTACACGGCCCGAACGGGTTCCACCGCCGGTTCACCGGTACCGCCGCCGCCTCGGGGCCGGAGGTGACGGCGCGGCACGACGGCATCGCGGGCCAGCTCCAGCTGGTACTGACCAACACCGGCAGCAGCCCGGTCCGGCTGCTCATCTCCGACGGGTACGGCGCGGCCCGCCAGACGAGCTACCGGCTGCGCCCCGGCGCGCGGGCGCTGTACACCGCGGACCTGCGCCGCACGCACGGCTGGTACGACCTCACGGTCACCAACGAGCAGGATGCCGGCTTCGGCCGCCACCTCGCCGGCCACGTCGAGACCGGCCGCCCCAGCACCAGCGACCCGGCACTCGGGCGCCGGCCCTGAGCGGCACCGCGCGGCCCAGCCGTGCGGTGCGCTCAGGAGCGGGTTGATCAGGCCGCGGAGACCGCGAACCCGTGCCGCGTCAGCGCGGCGGTCATGGCGTGACTGGGACGGCGGACGTCGAGAGCTATGTCCAGGTCGCGGGCGCTGTCCTGGGCGGCGCGCAGGGCGCCGATCGCGGTCGGGTCGAGAGTGGTGGCGCGGGTCAGGTCCACCACGATCCGGCGCGGGCGGCGGCGCATCAGCGTGCCGACGAGCGCGTGCCGGAGGTGGTCCGTCTCCGCTTGGTCGATGTCACCGCGCAGCGCGATGACCGTGGTGTGGGGGTAGATCCGGGTGGTGACGGCGGCAGCGGTCATGATCGCCTCCGCGGGGGCCGGGGGCAGATATCCACAGCGTAGAGAACCCGGGACGATCTCGCGAGACCAGGCGGGTTGTGAAAGGGTTCACGACGGCCGGTAGGAGTGGGTCGAACGGAGGAAGTACCCCAGGTCACGGCCGGATTGGCGGCAGACGGGGAGCGGATCGCGGTGTCCACACGCGAGTGACGGGTCCGGGTATATTAACGGACCGGAATGAAGGGACACCGGTGACGACTGGTCTGGAGTCCGCCGCGAGCCGCACGGTGAGCCTTGCCGCGGCACACGTCTTCACCCGCCTGCGGCACGCATCCGCCCGGGCCCGGATCGAGGAGGAGCAGCGCCCGCCGGTACCCGAGGAGGTGGGCCGCCAGCTGGTCGAGCGGCTGCCGCCCGAACACCTGGACGCGCTGCACCGGTACGTCTCGTCCGCCGACTTCGAGCTGGTGGCGTACCAGGTGATGATGGTACGGGCGCTGGCCGCGCTGGGTGGCGAGCACGACGCGCTGCTGGCCGACTCGCGCGAGGCGCTGCGCCAGGGGTTGCGCCACTTCACCGAGCTGGCCCCGGACGAGTTGACGGTGGCCACGGACGCGCTGTTCGACCTGCTGCGGGCGGCGGCCCTGGCCGTGGCGCAGGAGGTTCGCCCCGGTGACCTGTCCGGTCGCGACCTGGCCCCGTTGAGCCAGCTCGCCACCGCCGCCGCGCGCAACACCGCGCTGCTCGGCCGGGTCGCCGACCTGTACGAGTTCCAGCAGTTCGCCGACGACCTGCGGCGCGAGGTGGTACACCTGCACGGCGTGCTGCGGCTGCCGCACACCGGGCTGAACCGCGCCGTCCCGTACGTCGAGCTGTACGTGCCGGCGCGGCTGCGCGGGCTGCCCGAGCCGGCCGACCCGTACGACCTGGTCGACTCCGACCTGCGCACGGTGGTGCTGGGCGGCGCGGGTGCGGGCAAGTCCACGCTCATGGCCAAGCTGGCGCACGACGCCGCGGCGACCAGCGCGCGGGCCCCGTTCCTGGTGCCGCTGCGCGACTACGTGGACATGTTCGAGCACTCCAACGCGACCCTGCTGGACATCCTGCGGGCGCGCTGCCGCTCGCCGTACAACCTGGACCCGTCCGCGGACACGGTGGAGTACCTGCTGCTCAACGGGCGGGCCGCGGTGATCCTGGACGGCATCGACGAGATCATCGACGTGGCGGTACGCCGCCGGGTGGCCGACTCCATCGAGGCGTTCGCGGTCCGGTACCCGGCGGTGCCGGTGGTGGTGACCGCGCGCATGGTCGGGTACGGCGAGGCGCCGCTGGATCCGCGGGTGTTCCGCGTGGTGACCGTGGAGCACTTCGACGACGAGCGCGTGGGCCGGTACGCCGAGCAGTGGTTCGGCCTGGACGAGACGCTGGTACCGGCGGAGCGCAAGGCGCGCTGCGACGCGTTCCTGCGCGACAGCGCGGTCGTGCCGGACCTGCGCCGGGTACCGCTGATGCTGTCCCTGCTGTGCGCGCTGTACAGCATGGAGAACCACGACTTCCCCCGGGACCGCCCGCAGGTGTACGAGAGCTGCGCGCTGATGCTGTTCCAGAAGTGGGACGCGATCCGCGGCGTGCGCGGCGTACCCCGGTTCACCGCGCAGTTCCGCGGCGCGCTGCAGCTGCTCGCCTGGCGCATGTACCGGGCCGCGGACGAGAGCCCGTACCTGCCCCGCCGCAAGATCCTCAGCGAGATCACCGCGTACCTGCACAGCCGGCGCTTCGAGAGCTACGACGAGGCGCGCGACGTGGCCGAGCAGTTCCTGAAGTTCTGCACCGAGCGGGCCTGGGTACTGGTGGAGGTCGGCGCGAACCGGGGCGAGCCGCTGTACGGCTTCGCGCACCCGAGCTTCCTGGAGTACTTCGCCGCCGAGTGCATCGTCCGGACGAGCCGGGACGCACGCGAGGTGTACGAGAAGATCTGGCAGTACCTGACCAGCGTGGACGCGGACGAGCTGTGCGAGCTGGCCGTACTGATGCTGGACCGCAAGGACGCGGACGGCGGGGACGAGGTACTGCAGCTGGCGCTGGACGACGCGGACCTGCGCAAGCCGTACCGGCGTGCGGCGACGCGGTCGTTCGCCGCACGGTCGCTGTCCTACGCCACGCCCTCGCCCCAGGTGCTGCGCCGGATCGTGACCGGCGCGCTGGACACCACCGCGGAGGTGCCACCGGCCGGCCGGCTCGCCTCGGTCACCGCCGGCCCGGCCCGCGAGCAGCTCGCCACCGCCGACCGTCCGCTGCGCGAGCTGCTGCACCGCTGCTCGGTGGACAACGAGTCGCTGGTGACGAAGTACCTCGTGCAGTGGTTCGAGGCCGCGCTGGCCACGGGTGACGAGGGCGCGGCGTTCACGTTGCTGAATATCGAGCAGTTCGCTCCCGCGGCCCGGCCCCTGCTGGACGCGCTGTTCGAGCTGCGCACCGGGGCCGCGGCGCGGCTGGACGCGCTGGCCCAGGCCGACCTGGCGTGCGCCATCTCCCGGTCACGGCACGAGCCGCTGTGGCTGGAGCGGGTGGTCGAGCTGTTCGGCCCGGCCGGCCTCTACCTGCGCACCGCGGTGGGGCGGTCGGTGCTGCCGGCGCCGGCCGAGGTGCTGATGGCGGGCGCGCTCGCGCTGGGCGG
>DATEJJ010000374.1:0-9828 GCA_035278125.1 Rugosimonospora sp. | reverse complement strand
GCTCCAGGATCGTGTCGGCCTCGCTGTGCGCCGCCGCCAGCACCCGCTGCGCCTCCGCCCGGGCCGCGTTCGCCTCCGCCTTTGCCGCGGCCGCGTCGCTACGCGCCGCACTCGCCGCGACCCGCGACTCCTCGATCGCCGAACTCGCCTCGTCCGCGGTGGCGCGCAGTGCGGCCAGCGACTGCTCCTGGCGGTCCCGCTCGGCCAGGTACGCCGGGTCCTCCGCCGCCTGCCTGCCGGCCGGCGCGACGGGTACCCGCTCCTGTAGTGGACGCAGCGTACGCAGTAGCAGGACGAGGCCGAAGACGACGAGCACGGCCAGAACCACGACCACACCCACCAACACCACGACAAGACCTGTCATGGCCCGCCTCCCTTCCCGCACCTGCCATGGCCGCAAGGAGCCAGGGCACGCCCGCCCGGTGTGGAGACGTCCGACCCACGGGTACGTTTCACGGTGCCGACCACCGCTCCCACGTCTCCGCCGGTCCTCCCGGCGTATACATCGGAGCGGCGCCGACGTAACTTTCCGTCGACGACGCTGTCGCGAGTCGCAAGCGTTTCGGCCAAATGATGCTGTACTGTTACGCGATCTATGTTGTGCGGTTAGCCCGCAGGGGTCGGACACTCTCCTCTAGTAACCCGAGGCTAGGTTGCGAACAGCGGTTCGGTCAAGGACTCATGATCGGACGGTAGCGGGCCAAGGCGTAGTGATCCATCAATGCGTAGCGGTTTAGCTGCGGAAACTACATATCGTCGGATCGAATGAGGTCCCCTCAGCTGATCGGCCAGACGGGAATCACCGGATCGGATCATCCGGATCGCCCACAAGATCCGACGCATCCGGGTCGAGCAGCTCCGCGTACGAGGCGGTACGGTCGTCCGCCGCGTCCGCGAGCGCCTCCTTCACGACGCGGATCGCCAACCCGGGCGGGTACCCCCTCCGCGCCAGTACCCCGACGAGCCGGCGCAGCAGCACCTCCGGCGCGGTACCGGCAGCCGCCGAGCGAAGCCGGCGGTCCACCAGCTCCCGCGCGGTCGCCGCCTCGGTATCCGCGTCCACCTCCTCCAGCGCCGCGCCGACCACCTCCTGGTCCACGCCGCGCTGGCGCAGCTCGCTCGCGAGTGCCCGGCGGGCCAGCCCGCGACCGTGGTGCCGGCTGCTCACCCAGGCACGGGCGAACGCCGCGTCGTCGATCATCCCGACCTCGTCGTACCGGTCGAGCACCGCGCTGGCCACGTCGTCGTCCACCCCCTGCCGGCGCAGCGCGGTGGCCAGCTCGGCACGGGTACGCGGGCGTACAGCGAGCAGCCGCAGGCAGATCTCCCGCGCCTGCTCGGTCGGGTCGCTCGCCTGCTCCTGCGGAGCTTCCTCCGGTGCTCCCCTCGCGGGGGAACGAGCGGGGCGCGGACGTGGCGGAGCGGCATCCCAGCCCCGACCCGTACGCGCCCCCCGACGCCTACCGGGCACGATCAGAAGTCCACCGCGATGACATCAGCACCGACCTCTGGCGCACCGACCCCGAGCTTCTCCAGGATCTTCTTCTCGATCTCGGCGGCCACGTCGGGGTTCTCCTTGAGGAACTTGCGCGCGTTCTCCTTGCCCTGCCCGAGCTGGTCACCGTCGTACGTGTACCAGGCGCCAGATTTGCGGATGATGCTCTGCTCGACACCCACGTCGATCAGGGAGCCTTCGCGGGAAATGCCCTGACCATAGAGAATATCGAATTCTGCCTGCTTAAATGGTGAAGCGCACTTGTTCTTCACAACCTTTACTCTTGTCCTGTTTCCTACCGCATCGCCGCCGTCTTTGAGGCTCTCGATGCGGCGGACGTCCAACCGGACGGACGCGTAGAACTTGAGCGCCTTACCGCCTGTCGTGGTCTCGGGCGAGTTGTGCACCATGACCCCGTCAGCCAGATAGTTATGCGAACCTTCGACCTCAATGTCGTAGCGGTCCATGGTCCGGTAGTCCCGCCTGACCTTTATCTCGCGCACCTTGGCGGGCGCAAGGCGGAACTCGGGCTCGACGAACTCGGGCTTGACCATGAACCTGCCCTGGAAGCGCGGCAACAGCTTGTACTGCATGGACGGGTGGACGTAAGGCGCCACCAGTTCCTGGAACTTCGCCGAAGCCTCCGTGGTGAAACAGATGGAGGGAACCTCCCGCGCGCCCTTACCTGTGAGCTTGACGTCCAGCCCGTGGGTGTCGCGGAGGAAGTCCACCAGTCGTCCGCGTGAACCGGCGCTCATGGCTTCGACACAGATCTCGATCCTGCCGCTTCCTCCCTCGGTCCGGTGCTGGAGTCCCTTGGATCTCACCGCGAAGGAACCGTCATCCAAGTACCAGATCGCGAGCGCCAACGGCGTCAACGCCTTGATGTAGTCCCAGCTGAGATGCTTCTTGCCATCACCGAGATAGACGGCGCGTCGAACCTCATTGAGCTCCGCCAGCGGAGTGAAGTCGGCGAACACAGCGCCCTTGGGGTTGGTCGTGTCACTGTGAGGGATGTTCGCCAGCAGAGAGGTCTTCCACGCCAGGTAGTCCGCCTGCCTCGCACCGTGTCCCATGCGGAACCGAGCACTGTCGTCCTCTACACAGGCTGCAGGTGAGAGGTTGCCATCCCCCATCAACGAACCCAGAATCACCTGCCACTGCATCGGACTGAGTAGGTGCGGCTGAGCCAGCATCAACCGATCACCGACTGCGATCTCCTCGGCCTCACGCCAGCCACCAGGCGTACGTATCAGGTGGTTACGGGTGAAGGCCAGAGTGGCCCGGCCTCGACCGGTACCGCCGCCGGCTCGCTCGACCTTGAACTCCAGAAACTCCTCAGTCGTGCCGTTGTTGAACCAGTTGACGACGCGCCGTGGGACGATCTGGCCGAGGTCGGGGTCGTAAGAAAGCACCTCGACCGGCATCTTTCTATCGACAATCGCGCCTATCTTCTGCGTGGTGCCATCGGCAAGCATCACTCGCGTGTTCCATGATCCACATCCGAACATCACGCCGATCTTTTCGCGGAGCTGGTTGATGAAGATCGCGGTGGTGCCGGAGTTGTTCAGGGCGCCGGTGATCTTCCGGAGCGCCTGGCTCATCAGCCGCGCCTGCAGGCCCACGTGGTTGTCGCCCATCTCGCCCTCGATCTCGGCACGCGGTACCAGCGCCGCCACCGAGTCGATCACGATGATGTCCAGCGCGCCGGAGCGGACCAGCATGTCCGCGATCTCCAGCGCCTGCTCACCGGTGTCCGGCTGGGAGACCAGCAGCGCGTCGGTGTCCACGCCGAGCGCCTTGGCGTACTCGGCGTCCAGCGCGTGCTCGGCGTCGATGAACGCGGCGATCCCGCCGTTCGCCTGGGCGTTGGCGATCGCGTGCAGCGCCACGGTGGTGTTGTGCGAGAGCACGCCGTTGGCGATGAAGCTGTGCGTCTGCGGCAGCACCACGTCGAACGTCGGCTGCAGCCCGCCGTCCTCGACGGACACCACCTCTTCGTACGTGTAGGACGCCACGGACAGCGCGGCCAGGTGGTCCACGATCGCCCAGCCCGAGGCGCCGAGCAGGTGCCGCCGCGCGGTGGCCCACTGGACGATCCTCGTCAGCCGGGTGCGCGAGCAGGCGAGGTCCATGTCCTTGCGGAACAGATCGCCGGCGATGCGGTCGAACTCCCGGTCGCCGCCGCAGGCGTCCCGCAGGTCCTTGATCAGGCCCTTGATGTGCGGGATGTTCTCGCACTGCGGGTCGCGCGGGCTGGTGCGGAAGTGCCGGGCGACCTGGTCGCGGCGGCGGGCGGAGCGGAATCCGATCTCCTCCACGAACCGGTGCGCGACGGTCGGGTTGACCGTGACGGACCAGTAGTGGCGCAGGTACTTCTCGTTCCACTTGCGGTACACGCTCGCGGGGATGCCGAAGCCGTAGAGCAGCAGCTGTACCTCGCGGGCCAGCTGCTCGGAGGCGGTACCGAGGCCGATGGTGGAGGTCGGGTCGATCCAGCCGTCGCCCTCGAACAGCGCGGACAGGAACGCGCGCTGCGCCTTGTGGCCGGCGGTGCGTACCCGGTGCGGCACGGTCTTGCCGTGCGCGGTCACGTAGTCGAGCCCGTACTCCTCGGCGAACCGCTGGCGCAGCTCGGCACCGTGGACGGCGAACTCCTTGTCCTCGTAGTTGCGCACCTCGACGCCGAACAGCTGCTCCATCAGCCGGCAGTACTCGCCGCTGACCTCGGGGTCCCAGTTGGTGAACCGGATGGAGTGCTGGTAGCCCAGGCTGCCCTCGGCGACCAGGTAGCCGAGCAGGACCGCCTCGTCCTCGGAGAGGCCGTCGCCGCTGGCCGCCTCGACGGCGCCGAAGGTGGCGGAGACCAGGTGGTCGCCGGGGCGCAGCTCGCCGACCTGGCGCCACGCGATGAAGCCGCGCTCGGTGACCACCCGCAGCGGGTGGTTCTCGGTCGCGGTGACCGTGCGGCCGGAGCGCAGCGTCACCGTGCGTACCGGCTTGAGGTTGTTGTGGGTCAGCGCGGCCAGCCCTTCCAGGTGGCGCTGCTCGTTGACCAGGCGGATGCCCTGCTCGGAGACGTCGGTGACCCGGCTCGTGCAGGTCGCCTGCTGGCCGCACCGCTCGAACAGCTCGGCCACCGTCTCCAGGCCCCGGTCGGTCCAGAGGTACGTGTCGGCCGTGAGGCACTTCCCCGAGCTCTCCGGTCCGTATATCTCTACGATCCGGCCCCGGGGCAGGCCACCGACGCCGAGCGCCACGTCCAGCGCGATGGAGCCGGTCGGGATCACCGACATGGGTACGACCGGGCGCTCGCCCAGCCGCATCACGGAGCCCTTGCCGAACTGCTTGTCGATCTGTGCGAGGGCTAGGTCAAGCGCCTTCTCGCGGTCAGGCACTGAAGCCATTGCTGCCACCCCTACAGTTGCCGTCTTCGTAGGTTTCTTGGTCACGCCGACACGCTAAGCGCTAGGTCTGACAGAAAACAGCCGCCGGGCCGCAGCCTGTGGATAAGCGCCGCGCTGTGGACAATACCCGTACACCTGTACGACCCAGAACGCGACACGCCGGTGGCGCGACATGCCGGTTCAGCGGAGCTTGGCGGGCACCCGCTCGGGGTATGCGGCCACCACGGCGCGCCATACGGTAACGGTTTCCTCACCGGCGGCCAGCGCCTGGTCGATGGTGCGCCCGCCGAGCTGCGGCAGCACCTGGTCGGCCGCGACACTGGCCGCGTAGGTGGCCCCGAAGACCTGCTCCAGCCGATACCAGAAATCAGTCAGCCGCACAGCATCTCCCGTTCGCTTCGCGAAGGGGCCAGGCGGCGCCGCGCTTCGCTGCGCTCACAGGCCCAACCCCCGGCCGATGATCTCTTTCATGATCTCCGTGGTGCCTCCGTAGATGGTCTGTACCCGGCTGTCCAGCCACGCCTTGGCCACCGGGTACTCGCGCATGTAGCCGTACCCGCCGTGCAGTTGGACGCACCGGTCGACCAGCCGGGTCTGCAGCTCCGTCGTCCACCACTTCGCCTTGGCCGCGTCGATCGCCGTCAGCCGGCCCGCGTTGAACTCCGTCACGCAGTGGTTGAGGAAGGTACGGGCGATGGTGACCTCTGTGGACAGTTCGGCGAGCAGGAACCGGTTGTGCTGGAAGCCGCCGATCGGCTGGCCGAAGGCGTGCCGCTCGCGGGCGTAGTCGAGGGTGAGCGCGAGTACCCGCTCGCAGCTGGCGACCGCGGCCACCGCGATGGACAGGCGCTCCCGGGGCAGGTTGGCGGTGAGGTGGTAGAAGCCCCGGTTCTCCTGGCCGATCAGGCTGGTGGCGGGTACCCGGCAGTCGGCGAAGAACAGCTCGGCGGTGTCGTTGGCCTTGAGGCCCACCTTGTCCAGGCGCCGGCCGCGGGTGAAGCCGGGGGCGCCGCGCTCCACCACGAAAAGTGAGATGCCGTGCGCGCCACGTGTCGTATCCGTCTTGGCGACGACGATGACGAGGTCGGCCAGTTCGCCGTTGGTGATGAACGTCTTCTGTCCATTGAGGACATAGTGGTCGCCGTCGCGCACCGCGGTGGTCCGCACGCCGGCCAGGTCGGAGCCGGCGCCCGGTTCGCTCATCGCGATCGCGGTGACCAGGTCGCCGCTGCAGAACCCGGGCAGCCACCGCTTGCGCTGCTCGTCGCCGGTCAGCTCGGTGAGGTACGGCGCGACGATGTCGTTGTGCAGGCCGAAGCCGAGGCCGCTGCAGCCGGCGTTGACGATCTCCTCCACGAGTACCGCGTTGAACCGGAAGTCGCGCTGCCCGCCGCCGCCGAACTCCTCGGGTACGTCCGTGCCGAGCAGCCCGGCCGCGCCGGCCTTGCGCCAGACGTCGCGGTCGACGAGGCCGGCCTCCTCCCAGGCGGCGTGGTGCGGTACCGCCTCGCGGGCCAGGAACGCGCGGCACAGTTCCCGGAACTCCTGGTGAACCGGCTCGTACAGGTGCTGCTCCATCGCCCGAGTGTGTCAGGTGAGCAGGCCGGCGACGACGCGGAGGTCGGCGATCAGGCCCTGGTACGCGGTCTCCCGGTGGTCGGCGCGCAGGACCGCGGAGGGGTGCAGGGTGGCCACGACGCGGGCGGAGCCGCCAGGCTGGGCGAAGTCCTCGGGGTGCCAGGCGGACTCGGGCCAGGGCAGCGGTACGCCGCGCTGCCGGGTGACCCGGAACGCGGGGCCGAGCAGGGTCTGCGCGGCGGTGGCGCCGAGCGCGACGACGACCCGCGGGGCGAGTTGGGCGAACTCGGCGAGCAGCCAGGGCCGGCAGGCTTGGATCTCGATCCGGTCGGGCGTCTGGTGGATCCGCCGGTTGCCCCGCTTGAAGTTCTTGAAGTGCTTCACGGCATTGGTGATGTACAGGTCGCCAGGGGCCAGGCCGACCTCGCCGACGGCGCGGCGCAGCAGCACGCCGGCCGGGCCGACGAAGGGCTCGCCGCGCTGGTCCTCCACGTCGCCGGGCTGCTCGCCGACCAGCACCACCCGGGCCGCCGACCCGCCCCGGCTGAAGACGGTCCGGGTGGCGTCCCGGTACAGGTGGCAGCCGTGGCACTCGCGGGCGGCCTCGCGGAGCTGGTCGAGGTCGCCGCCGGCGGGCACGAACGGCGCGGCGCTGGGGGCGGGTTCAGGCACGATCCCACATTAAGGGTGTGTTAGGGCGGGTACGCGGGGAGCGGGTACCGGAGCCGTAACGCGCGGGAAATGTGACCGAAAACACATATCGAGATCCTTCTTGCAGTTGGCCTGTACTGCCCTGCATAGGAGGCCGGACCGTGCTCCCCTACCCAGACTGGCTGAACCCCGGTGACAACACATGGCAACTGGTAGCCGCCACGCTCGTCGGCCTGATGAGCCTGCCCGGCATCGCGATCCTCTACGGCGGCCTGGTCCAACGGAAGTGGGCCGTCAACACCATGCTGATGGCGTTCACGGGCTTCTCGCTCGTCCTCATCGCGTGGGTCCTCTACGAGTTCAAGATGGGCTTCGGCAAGCCCCTCACGCCCTCCTGGCCCGGCATCCTCGGCTCGTTCGTGGGCGTCCCCGGGCCGATCATCGGGCACATCGCTGAGGAGGGACAGGCGCACATCCCGCTGGTGAGCGACACCGGTGGAATGCCCGCGTTCCGGTTCCCGATGTCCTCGCTCGCGTACTTCCAGTTCGTCTTCGCCGCGATCACGCCGCTGCTGTTCCTCGGCTCGGTGATCGGGCGGATGAGCTTCAAGGCGTGGCTGCTGTTCGTCCCGCTGTGGTCCGGCCTGGTCTACTCGGTCAACGCGTTCCTGCTCTGGGGCGGTGGCTGGTGGGCGCACGAGGGCGCGCTGGACTACTCCGGTGGGTACGTCATCCACCTGGCGGCGGGCACCACCGGCTTCGTGGCGGCGGCGGTGATCGGACCGCGGCTGGCCCGGGACCGGGCCAAACCGTTGCCCAACAACCTGCCGCTCTGCGCGGCCGGCGCGGGCATCCTGTGGCTGGGCTGGAACGGCTTCAACGGCGGCGACATGTACTTCGGCGGGTTCCAGGCGTCGGCCGGCGTCATCAACACCAACATCGCGACCGCGACGGCGTTGCTGACCTGGGTGATCTGGGACATGCTCGCGGGGCCGCAGCGCAAGCCCACGTTCCTCGGCGCGGTCAACGGCATGATCGCCGGCCTGGTCGCGATCACCCCGGCCGCGGGCTTCGTGGACGGGCTGGGCGCCATCATCATCGGCCTGGTCTCCTCGACGATCGTGTGGCTGTCCTGGAACAAGGCGGCGAAGCTGGCCATCTTCAAGAAGGTGGACGACGCGCTGGGCGTGGTGCACACGCACGGCGTGGCGGGCCTGGCCGGCGGGTTGATGGTGGGCCTGCTGGCCAACCCGCACATGACGGTGTACCTGGGTTCGGCGGACGGGAAGACACCGAGCTTCTCCACCTCCGGTCTGTTCTACGGCCACCCGAGGCAGCTGCTGCTGCAGGCGGGCGCGGCACTCACCATCATCGTGTGGGACGCGGTCATGACGTTCGTCATCCTCAAGGTGATGAGCCTGTTCATGAAGCTGCGCCTGCCGGACGAGGTGCTGGAGACCGGCGACCTCGGCGTGCACGACGAGGAGGCGTACCCGAGCGACGAGCTGATCGGGGCCGGCTCCGGGCGCGGCGCCGCAGCCTCCACTGTGGGCAGTCCCGCGCCGGCCGCGGCAACCGCCACGGAATGAAGGATCCACCTGGACGGCGGCTCACCGAAGGGGGCGTGGGCAATGATGCTCATCACTGCCGTCGTGCCGCCGTCCAGAGTGGACACCGTGACCCGCGCGCTCGCGCTCTTCGGGGTGCGCGGGTTGACGCTGTCGCACACGTTCGCGCCGGCCCGCCCCGGTGCGGCGGTGGAGGTGTACCGGGGTAGCCGGTGGAGCAAGACGTTCGTGCCGTGGGTACGGCTGGACATCCTGGCGCCCAATGTGGACACTCCCGACCTGGTACGGGTCATCTCCCGCGCCGCCGGCAAGGCCCACGTGTCGGACGTGCTGGTCTGGGTCACCCGGATCGACCACCTCGTGCGCATCCGCACCGGAGAGGTGGGGCTGGACGCGCTGTGAACCGGCTCAGGCGGTCATGCCGGCGGAGGCCGGGGCGCACAGCGCGTCGGCGAGCGGCCGGATGTCGCGCAGCGCCAAGGGGGCGATGGTGATGCGCACGCCCGGACCGGCCGCCTGCCGGTACATCGAGCCGGGCGCCACCGCGTAACCGGCCTGGCGGGCCCGGGTCACCGCCGCGGTCTCGTCGCGCACGCGTACCCACACGTTGATGCCGGTGCGGCCGTGCACCTCGACGCCGCGGGCGGCCAGCGCGTCGCACAGGGCGGTGCGCCGCACCTCGTAGCTGTCCCGCGCGCGGGCGACCAGCGCGGCCACCCTGGCGTCGCGCCACAGGTCCAGCACCAGCCGTTGCAGCACAGTGGACACCCAGCCGGCGCCGGCCTGCATCCGGCCCTGCACCCGGGATACCGTCGCCTCGTCGCCGGCGAGCACGGCCAGCCGCAGGTCCGGGCCGTAGGGCTTGGACGCCGAGCGCAGGAAGGCCCAGTGCGGCGTGGCCCCGGCCAGGGGATGCAGCGGCGCCGCGGCCAGTTCCGCGGCGTGGTCGTCCTCGATGACCAGCACCTGCGGGTACCCGCGCAGCTCCTTGCGCAGCGCGGATGCCCGGACGCGGGACAGCGTCGCGCCGGTGGGGTTCTGCGCCCGGGAGGTGACCACGACCGCGCCCGCGCCGGCCCGCAGCGTGGCGGCCAGCCCGTCCGGGCGCGGCCCCTCGTCGTCCACGGGC
>DATEJJ010000373.1:0-14931 GCA_035278125.1 Rugosimonospora sp. | reverse complement strand
CGCGGCCTGCGCCTGGCTCGGCACCCCGAGCCCGGCGCCAGCGAGCCCGAGCGCCAGCACCACGGTCAGCCGCACCCACCGGGCCGGCGCCTGACGCCGCCCGAACACCATGAGTTTCACGCATCCCCCCGACCTCGCGCGACTGCGGCGAGACGCCGCCGCAAGGCACTCTGCCGGGCGCCGCTACGGATCCGCTACGGGGCCGCTACGGCACGGGCCCGCGGCCGCTGCGGTCCTCCCAGCGGCGCAGCGCGCGGCGCACCGACCGCGGGTCGGCATAGCCGAGCGCGCTGGCCATTTCGGCGCTGTTGTTCCGGCCCACCTGCCGGGCCTGGGCGACCTGGCGCTGGCGGGCCGCTTCGAGCTCGGCGCGGAAGCTGGTGCCGTGTTCGGCGAGCCGGCGCTGCAGTGTACTGACGCTGACGGCGAGCCGCAGGGCCAGCGCGCCCAGCGTCGGACGACCCTGCTCGATCGACTCGGCGAGCAGTTCCCGGAAGCGTTCAAACCAGGTCACCGCGCGACCCGGGTGGAGGGTAGCGGCGTAGCGGCGCAAGATGCCTGCCAGCACCGGATCTGCCGCCGGCATCGCGCGGTCCAGATCGGCCGCGCGGAGAGTGAAGGTGGTGACGGGGGCGTCGAAGTCGACCCGGCGGGTGCCGAACGCCTCGACGAACCCGCGGTACGAGCGCGGCGGGGACTGCCGGAAGGTGACCCGGGTCGGCATGACCGGCCCGCCGGTCACGGCACTGGCCCGGGCGCAGAACCCGGCGATGGAGAACTGGGTCCACAGTTCTTCGCCCCGGCCCCCGGCCAGCGCATGCCGGTACCCGAAGGTGACGTCCCGGCCGGTCTCGGCCACCACCCACATCTGGGTGTTGGTACTGATCAGGTAGAAGTAGTCCGCGCTGACCCGCAGCCCCTCGCGAAGGGTGGCCGCCGTGGTGAACAGGTAGTCGTACAGGTCGAGGTCGCCGACCCGGTGCCGGCTGACCGCGGTCAGCCCGACCAGCGGGTCCCCGAGCGCGTGCTCGGTCAGCTCCCACAGTCGCGTGCCAAGGGTAGACGGGACCATCGCCCCGTCGGTGCCCAGCAGCCAACCCGGCAGTCCGGCCTCCCGAGCGATCTGGCCGGCGTCGGCGCCACCGGCCGCGGCGACCGACAGCACCATTCTGGCGAGCTCCACGGTGTCATGAATCGGGGCGCCCGCTGCGGTGTACATGGCTACACAGTCTCGCGGAGACCTCGGCGCATTCACCAGTCCTGACGTCTTCGGTCCGTTGGGTGACCTCTCCGGTCCTATGTGCCCGACCTGACCCCGATCAGAATGGTGCCGACGTGAACCACTGGCTACGGGGGAGGCCAGCGATGAGATTCCGGGTATTGGGGCCAGTCCAGGTGCGGGCCGGGGACCAGCCGGTACCGTTACCCGCCGGCCACAGCCGGGTGGTACTGGCGCTGCTCGCGCTGTACGCCAACACATCGGTTTCCGTGCAGCGGCTCACGGAAGCCGCCTGGGACGGCCGGCCGCCGGCCACTTCCCGCACCCAGATCCACGGTGTGGTCTCGATGCTGCGCCGCGCCCTGGCCGGCCTCGCGGAGATCGTCACCGAGGCGAACGGGTACCTGCTGCGGGTGCCGCGCGGGGACTGCGACGCGCCTGAGTTCCTTGTCCTGCTGGACCGGGCGCGGCGGGCGCAGCTCGCCGGTGACAGCGCGACCGTGGTGGAGGTGCTGGATCGGGCGCTGGCGCTGTGGCGCGGGCCGGCGTTCGGCGGTCTGCCCTCCGGGCTGCTGGCCGCCGAGGCAGCCCGGCTCGACGAGGCGAGGCTGACCGCCGTGGCGCTACACGCCCGGGCCGAACTCGACCTGGGCCGGTGCGAGCGGGCCACGGCCCGGCTGATCGCGCTGGTCGAGCAGCACCCGCTGCACGAACGCCTGCGGGAACTATTGATGCTGGCGTTGTACCAGGCCGGGCGGCGGGCCGAGGCGCTGGCCGTGTTCCAGCAGGGTCGGCGGGCACTGGTCGAGGAGCTCGGCGTCGAGCCTGGCCCGGGGTTGCAGGACCTGCACCGGCATATCCTGCGCGGCCAGCCGGGACCGCAAGGCCACGCCACCGGACCGCACCGGCTGTCCGTGGTGCCGCGCCAGGTGCCCGCGGCCGTACCGGATCTCGCCGGCCGTCAGGACGAGCTGACCAGGCTGACCGGCCTGCTGGACCGGGCCGGCACGGACGGCAGGTCAGTGGTCATCGCCGCCATCGACGGCGCCGCCGGGGTCGGCAAGACCACGCTGGCGGTGTACTGGGCGCACCAGATGGCCGGGGCCTTCCCCGACGGTCAGCTGTACGTCGACCTGCGCGGCGACGAACCGGATGTCCCGCCGGTACCGCCCGGACAGGCGGTCCGTGGCTTCCTGGACGCGCTGGAGGTACCGGCACCGCGCATCCCGTCCGACCTGAGTGCTCAGTCAGCCCTGTACCGCAGCGTGTTGGCTGGCAAGCGAATGCTCGTGCTCCTGGACAACGCCCGGGACGCCGAACAGATCCGCCCGCTGCTGCCCGGCGCGCCCGGCAGCGTCGTCGTCGTCACCAGCCGCACCGCGCTCACCGGCCTGATCGCCGCGCACGGCGCCCACCCGGTGACCCTCGACCCGCTCAGCGGCGCCGAAGCGCACGACCTGCTCGCTGCCCGGCTGGGCGACAACCGCCTGGCCGCCGAACCGGCCGCCACCGCCGACCTGATCTCACTGTGCGCCCGGCTGCCGTGGGCGCTGTCCGTCGTCGCCGCCCGAGCGGCCGTCCACCCCGGCACGCCACTGGCCACCTTCGCGGCCGAACTGCGCGAGGCCCAGCACCAGGGGGCCACGCCGGACGCGAGCAACCCGGCCAGCGACCTCGACGAAACCCCCCTCGCCACCGGCCCGCTGCTACCTCCGCTACCGCACGGCTTCGGCGCCGATCCGACCCGCGTGCAACCCGTCACCGACCGCACCGCCGCCCTCGCCGCGGCGCTGGAGACCGGGCCGGAAGGGGCCGTCGTGGTGGTCGGCTCGCCGTCGTTCGGCCCCACCGACCACGTGCACCCGCTTCTCGCCGACCTGGGTGCGGCGCTGCACGTCGACGGGGTGGCCTGCCGCCCCGGCGAGCGGTTCAGCCGGCAGCGGCAGCCCGCCGTTCGGCGAGCTAGGTCCGGATCCGCTCGGGAACGACGGTCGGTTCGTCGCGGCGCAGCACCGCCTCCGTCGGGTCGGCGGGGAACTTCGTGACGTTCCACCTCACCACGTCGGCACCGGATGTCCCGGGCGGCTGGACCTGACGGACTCGCACAGCGGTCTGACGTTGGGGCGAAGTCGCCGGCGCCTGCGCCCGAACCACAGCAGCAGGAGGTGACGCCGTCCACATCGGACATCCGGATGTCAAGTAGCACGACATCGGGGTAGTGCGGTTCACTTCCGCCACCGGTCGTACCCGGAGTCTCTGGTGCGGGGGTACAGATCCAGCCACCTAGCGGGTGCGTACCCGCCGACTGGCGGGGGTAACGGGATCGGGACCACTCACCACGTTGTCGTACGCATCCGTGACATCGTTATCTGGCAACGTTCCCGGGCCGGTACAGGAGGATGACCGCCGCCAGCCGGCATAGGCCGGTCGATGCGTCGCCACGCCAGGCGGATCGACACTCCTCACGGCGCAGTCCTTAAGAACCAATTCCCGCGCTCCGGCCTGGGGCACGCCCGAGCTATGGTTGCGGCGATGTCTGCCGTGCCACCCCTTGTCGATGGCCGCTACCGACCAATCGAGCTGTTGGGTCGGGGCGGCATGGGACGTGTGTGGCTGGCCCGCGACGAGTTGCTCAACCGGGACGTCGCGATCAAAGAGGTACCGCTACCGGCCGGGCTCACCGACGAGGAGCGGTCACAACTGCAGGCCCGTTCGCTGCGCGAGGCCCGCGCCATCGCCCGGCTGGACCACGCCAACGTCGTACGGGTCTTCGACGTGGTGAGCACCGACAGCGGTCCCTGGATCGTCATGGAGTACATACCGTCGCAGTCGCTGCAATACGTCCTGACCCACGATGGGCCGCTGCCACCGGCCCGGGTGGCGCAGATCGGTCTCGGGATCCTCGCCGCCCTGCGCGCCGCACACGACGTCGGGATCCTGCACCGCGACGTCAAGCCCGCCAACGTCTTGTTGGGTGTCGACGGTCGAGTGGTCCTGACCGACTTCGGGCTCGCGATGATCGACGGCGACCCTCTCCTCACCCGGACCGGCATGGTGCTGGGCACGCCCGCGTACCTCGCCCCGGAGCGAGCCTTCGACGAGCCGAGCAGCATCGCGGCGGACCTCTGGTCGCTCGGGGCCACCCTGTATGCCGCGGTTGAGGGTGACGCACCCTACGCCCGTCTATCCCCCATCAGCACGCTGGCCGCGTTGACGACCGAGCCGCTACCGCGCGCCCGGCACGCCGGGCGGCTACGGCCGGTCCTCCACGGCTTACTTGCCAAGGATCCCGACAAGCGGATCGACGCCAACCAGGCCGAACGACTACTCGTACGCGCCGCCGCCGGACGCCGGGGTACCCGCACCGCGCCGGGTACCCCGGCAAAGAGCAGGACCCGGCACCGGCGCCGCACGCCCGTGGCGTTCGCGATCGGGGTCATCGCCCTCCTGCTCGTCGCGCTCTACGCGGCCCAGTCCTGGGGCAGCCGGCCCCACACCGCCGCGGCACAACGGCACCGGTCCGGACCAGCCACCGTCTCGACCCGCCCCTCCCAGACCCCGGACAGCACCGTGGTGCCCGACGGCTGGCACCGGTACACCGACCCGACCGGGTTCTCCGTCGCCGTACCCGACGGCTGGACTGTCACGCGGAAGGGCTCGATCGTGTACTTCACCGACCCGGACCACGGCCGGCTGCTCGGCATCGACCAGAACGACCACCCCAACAGCGACGCCTTGGCCGACTGGACGGCGCAGGAGACCCGCCGGGTCAACGCCGGTGACTTCCCCGACTACCAGCGCATCCGCATCGCGCCGGTCGACTACTTCGTTGACGCCGCCGACTGGGAGTTCACCTTCACCGACGGCGACACCCCGGTACACGTCATCAACCGAGGCTTCGTCACCGCCCCCGGCAAGGGGTACGCCATCTACTGGTCCACCCCAGCGGAAGACTGGACCGACAACGTCCTCAACTTCACGCTGATCACGGACAGCTTCACCCCGGCCCAACCCACCGGGAAGTAACACGCCGCCAGGAACCGGGCTGATCGCGCCGCTCGGGTGATTGCGCATTACATCCGGGTCACCCGCGTTCGGCCACAGTGATTTCCCGGACGGAGCACCACCCGCCTCCGGGCTCTGATGCCGGGGTCCCGGCCTGCCAGCTTGTGTACGGCACAAGTGTGGGGCTCAGGTTTGTGGTTTCGTGTATTGGCTGGCCCGGTCGGCATTCCTACTCTGATCCCAACATCGCCATCGGAGGAGGCCCGGCATGGCTGGCACGGTCACCACGGTGAAGACGGGCGGCGGCGCGGGGTCCGGCGCCATCGAAGTCAGGTCCATCGACTATGTCCCCGAGCACGAGCGCCACGGCCGGGTCAGCGCGCAGGGGCCGTTCTGGTTCCTCGGCAACTTCCAGCCGTTCACCGTGGCGATCGGCCTGCTGGGGCCGGTGTTCGGGCTGACTCTGGGGTGGACCTCACTGGCCGCGATCCTGGGCATCGTGTTCGGGACGGTGTTCATGGCGGCGCACGCCTCGCAGGGACCGAAGCTGGGGTTGGCGCAGATGGTCCAGTCCCGTGCCCAGTTCGGCTACCAGGGCGTGATTCTTCCGCTCGCCGCGACCCTGTTCACCTTTGTCGGTTTCAACGTGGTCGACACGGTCATCATCAAGAGCGGACTGAAAGGGATCTTCGGTTGGAACCCGACCGTGGTCGCGGTCGGCATCGGTGTGGTGGCCACCGTACTGGCGATCTACGGCCATGACTGGCTGCACCGCGTGTTCCGGGTGCTGTTCTGGTTGTCTCTACCGTTCTGGCTGGTGCTCACCGTGGCGGTCATCACCGGGCACGCGGGTACCAGCCCGACCAGCACGCCGCTGGGATTCACCTGGGCCGGTTTCCTGGCCATGTTCACCACAGCGGCCAGCTACAACATCACCTACGCGCCATACGTGTCGGACTATTCGCGGTACCTTCCCCGTGACGCCAGCACCTCGTCGATCATCCTGTCGGTGTTCGTGGGCGCCGCCGGCTCGCCGATCTGGCTAATCCCGTTCGGGGCCTGGCTGGCCATCAAGCTCGGCGCCACCGACGCCCTGACCGGCATCCACCGGGCCGGCAACACCGCCTTCGGCGGGCTGGGCAGCCTGCTGACGGTCCTGTCGGTCCTGGCGCTGGTGGCGACCATGGGCCTCAACGCGTACAGCGGCATGCTGACCGTCGTCACCGGGGTGGACGCGGCCCGGCCGGTCCCGTTCACCCGGCGGCTGCGGGTGGTCACCATCTGCGCCCTCGCCCTGGTATGGCTGGTGTTGAGCCTGTTGCTGAGCAACGAAACCAGCGCACTGAACAACTCCCTGCTGATCATGTTGTACCTGCTCGCCCCGTGGACGGCGGTGAACCTGGTCGACTTCTTCTTCGTCCGCCACGGCCACTACGCCATCGCGGACCTGTTCACCGCCCGCGGCATCTACGGGGCGTGGGCCTGGCGGGGTGTGGTGGCGTATCTGGCCGGCATCCTCGTGGAGGTGCCCTTCATGCTGATTCCCGGCGTCTACCGCAGCCCGGGTGCCCACGCGCTGCAGTCCGTCGACATCTCCTGGATCCTGGGCATGGCCGTCGCGGCCCTGCTCTACTTCCTGTGCTGCCGCCGGCTGGACCTCGCCGGCGAACAACCCGCCATCGACCGCAGCGAGCGCCTCCTCGCCGAAACAGGCACGGCGCGGTGAGCGACACCCCGACCCGCGACCGGCGGGCCGAGGTGCTGGCCGCCGCGGCGGCGCTGGTGGCCGCGTTCGGAGCGCATGACACCGACGGGTACTTCGCCGCGTTCGCTCCCGAGGCCACCTTCCTGTTCCACAGCACGGGTCGGCTGCTGCGTTCCCGGGCGGAGTACCGCGACCTGTGGGACCAGTGGGAGGCCGACGGCTTCGCGGTGGTGGGCTGCACCTCGACGCTGGGCCGGGTCGACCTGATCACCGAGGACGTGGCCGTGTTCACCCACCGCGTGCACACCCGGCTGCAACTCGACGGTCACCCGAGCGTTCTGGACGAGCGCGAGACGATCGTGTTCCGGCGCGTCGACGGACGTTGGCTGGGCGTGCACGAGCACCTGAGCCCCGACCCGGCAACCGACCGGGGATTGTGATGACCCCCGAGGATCCCCCCACCGGACCGGTGGGGCCACCGGACGCGTTGGTGGTACCGCGGTTCACCGGCCCGGACACGTTCGCCCGGCTGCCGCGCCTGGACGACGTGGGCAGCGCCGCGGTCGCGGTACTCGGCGTGCCGTTCGACGCCGGCGTCTCCTACCGTCCCGGTGCCCGGTTCGGGCCGGGCGCGGTGCGGGCGGGTTCCAGGCTGCTGCGCCCGTACCATCCCGGACTACAGGTGGAGCCGTGGACCGCGCACCAGGTCGCCGACGCGGGCGACGTCGCCTGCAACCCGTTCGACATCCGCACCGCGCTAGGTCAGATACAAACCGCCGCGGACGCGACCCTGACCCGGGCCACCCGCCTGGTCACCATCGGCGGTGACCACACCATCGCGCTGCCACTGCTGCGGGCGGTCCACCGCCGCCACGGCCCGGTCGCGCTGGTGCATTTCGACGCCCACCTGGACACCTGGGACACCTACTTCGCGATGCCGTACACCCACGGCACACCCTTTCGGCGAGCCGTCGAGGAAGGTCTGCTGGACCTCGACTGCTCAGCACACGTAGGCACCCGCGGCCCGCTGTACACCAGCACCGACCTGACCGCCGACCAGCAGCTCGGGTTCGCGACCGTCAGCACCGACGACATCGCCCGCCACGGCGTCGACCAGGCCGTCGACCGGATCCGGTCCCGGGTCGGCCACCGACCGGTGTACGTGTCCATCGACGTCGACGTCCTCGACCCGGCACACGCACCCGGCACCGGCACCCCCGAACCCGGCGGCCTGACCACCCGCGAACTGCAACAGATCCTGCGCGGGCTCGACGGACTCACCCTGGTCGGCGCCGACGTGGTCGAGGTGACCCCGGCCTACGACCACGCCGAACTCACCGCCCTGGCCGCCGCCAACCTCGCCTACAACCTGCTCGGCCTGTTCGCCCGCACCAAGCCCGGCTAACGTCGGCGGTGCCAACGCATCGGGCCATTGTCCGGGGAGTACCCGACAACCTAGGCTCTCCAGCCATGCCCACCAGCGGCGTCATCCAGGTCGAAGACGTGCTGCGCTCCCCCGCGCTGCAACTCAGCCTGGTCGCCGGCGCCGCCGGCCTGTCCCGCCGGGTGGCCTGGGCGCACGTGAGCGAGTTGACCGACCCGACACCCTGGCTCTTCGGCGCAGAAATGATCATGACAACCGGGATCGCCGTCCCCCGCAGCGCCGCCGGCCAACGCGCCTACCTCCAACGCCTCGACGACGCCGGCGTGGCCTGCCTGGCCCTGTCGGAAGGACTGTACGTCCCCACACTCACCAAAACCTTCCTGGACACCGCGGAAACACGCGGCTTCCCCGTGCTGCGCGTGCCGATACCGGTACCGTTCATGGCGATCGCGCAACTGGTCTCCGCCGCCGTCCAAGGCGACACCGGACAGCGACTCAACGCCCAACTCCAGGTGTTCGGCGCCGTGCAGTGGCTGGCCACCGGCCACCTCAGCACCCGGGAAATCTTCACCCGCCTGGAACGCCTCTCCGGGTACACGCTGTACGCCTGCACCCTCCACCGACAACCCCTGCTCGACGGAGTCCCGCCCCCACCACCCGCCCACACCGACCTCATCCCGGACACCCCGACCAGCCCACCCACCGTCCCCGGCGGATACGTCCTGCCCGTCACCGGACCCCGCGGCACCGCCGGCTACATCCTCGCCCTCGAAACAGCCAACACCGTCCCCGCCGGCGTATCCGTGGTCCAACACATCGCCACCGTCGCCGCCCTGCAACTGTCGATGCTGGCCCACGAACGGGAAATGCTGCGCCGGGAAGGAGCCGAAACCCTGTCAGAGATGCTGCAAGGCATGCTCGACCCCGCCGTGGTGACCCGACGCCTGACCGCCAACGGCTTCCCCACCAACAGCACCCTCATCCTCGCCATCATCCGACCCGACCACACCACACCCGCCACCGCCGACATCGTCGAACCCCTCGCCACCGCCGGACACCCACACCTGGTCCTGCGCCAACAGAACGAACTGTACGTACTGCTCACCGACGACCCAGCCGCCCGAACCACCCTCACCAACACCCCCGCCACCCTCGGCATCAGCCGCCCCTTCCCACCCGGCACACCCCTGCCGATCGCGCGACGGGAAGCACAATGGGCCCTCACCCGCGCCATCGAAGCCGGCCGCCACACCATCAACTACGGCGACGACCGCACCGGACGCTGGCTCACCACCGACACCCACGACCTCCACACACTCGTCAACGACGTACTCGGCCCCGTCCTCACCTACGACCAGACCCACGCCGCCGACCTGCTCCCCACCGTACGCACCTGGCTCGAACACAACCGCCACACCGACCCCGCCGCCAAAGCACTCCACATCCACCCCAACACCCTCCTCTACCGGGTCCGCCGCTTCGAACAGATCACCGGCCGATCCCTGTCCACAACCGAAGACCTCGCCGAAATATGGCTCGCCCTCCGCACCGCCGCGACACCCACGCACAAGCCTCCCCACACCGAGCCGACCGGCCACTGATCGCGCGGCGGGTACCGCACGAGCCCCCGGGCCCGAGTCTCCGGTTCCACCGGGCCTTGATCGGCTGCCCGGCCCCGGCGCGGTCGCCGCGTCACCCGCGCTGGACCGGCTGCTGTCCGCGGCACCCGCCGACCAGTTGGCGGTACGGCTACCGGGCCGGGTCACCGCGACGATCGGCGCCGCGGGGCTCGCCTCCCCAGATGCCCTTCGGCGCTCGTGGGTACCCTGCCCGGCTGGGTCGGCTACGACCTGTCAGCGCTCCTGCTCGGCGGGCGCCGGCACCCGGTTCAGGCACCGGCCTCGAGCACGGCGAGGTCGCGTACCGCGTAACGGTGATGCTCGGCCTCTTCCTTGAGCACCACCGTGAGGCAGCGGCGCACGACGTACTCCCGGTCGGGATATGGGTCCGCCGGCTTGCGACCGCACACCCGATCGAGCTCGGCCTCGGTGAGCCCGTCGACGACACGCCGCATCGTGGCCATGCGAGCCAGCCGCGGCGCGAGTACCTCGTCGAGCGTCGGGATGGCTTCGAGGGTAAGCCCGAGCTTCGCCGCTGCGTCGGGCGCCATCCCGCCGTAAGGCAGGCCCAACGGGTGGTACGGCGCATCCTCCTCAAGCACGGCATTGCCCAGCCAGGCGTCGCCGGCCATCAGCAGGTGCCGTTGGGTCTCGACGAACGACCACTCGCCATCGACCTGCTCGTGCAGCCTGGCCTCGGGCAGGAGCCTGGCGCGGTCGAGCGTCGCCTCCCACTGCGTCTGGATGGCATCCCAAGCAGCCCGGTAGTCGACGCAGGACGCGGCCTCACGCGCCAGCACCCGCGTGGGATGCTGCCGGTCGAGCTCGGCCTCGACGTACGCGGTCACGTCGACGTCGTTTACGACAACACGCTCGAAGTCGCCACCGAGGTAGACGTCGCCGCCATAGCAGTCCACGATCTTCAGGCCGCTGACCTCGCAATCGCGAATCTCCAGGCCGGCAAGATCGCACAGGTGGATACGGGCACTACGGAACTGGTCACTCTCGGCGTACTCAGCAGGCATCGACGCAGTTTCCCGCACCCGTCCCGCCAGCGCCAGTGGATAGCACATGCTGAGGGTTTGCCCACATTCGTCAACCTGACCTAGGCGATCCACCGCCGCACCGGCCCGATCCACCACACCCTGGACAGCGGACCGTCCCACACCCGGATCGAAGCCAACGTCCACCCGCGCGTACCGACCCGGCAAGGCTACGGCCACCACTCCGCACAAGCCCGCATCGGCATGGGCATGCTCCGCCGAGGAGGACCATGCCCACCCGACGGGCATGACCCACCCACGAGAACAGCACGAGATCCGAAGCTGACCCGGCGCACCGCCACGTCCAGCCGCAACAAGAACCGGGTAAACCAGCGGCAGCCCCAGGCGCTGGCCGCATAGCCTGCTCATCGCTGGGCCGGCGTCGTGGAGCGCAACCACCCGAGGCTCATCAACCCTCGGGACGCCGTTCGAGTCGGACGCCCGCGACCAACCACCAGCGCGCCACCAGTGGGTGGCGATAAGTACGGCTCTGAGGTATAGCCTCGTTGGACAGCCAGTGCCGCCCCGTCAGGTCGCGCGGCCCGCGCCCGACGCGGGGGCGGGGCAACCACACGGCCCGCGTCGGTGCTTACCGCGACGACACGTCGCTGTCTCGCTCGCGTTCCGCACGCCCACTGGCTACGACGCGTTCTCGTCACGCCGGCGCCTGGGAACCCTCCCGCGCAGGCCACGTAGCTTGTCTGCCGTCGCAATGTCCAACCACGACGCGCCGCATGAAGGAGAGATCTGATGCTGCTGTCCAACTCCTTCTTGCTCCACGCGGTGCGCCGCAACGACCTGCTTCGCCGTCGGCGATGGTGCCGAGCAGTCCGACGTGCTCGCCGGCGTTGACCCAGGCACGTCCGGGTTGATCCAACCGCGTTGCCGGGTTTCCGCTGGTACCAGCGGACGTCGGTGAGACGTTGGTGTACCCAGGGTTCTGCCACTCTGTCAGCTTGGCACTCGGGGCACCGGCGACACTACGAAAGACTGCCCGGGACCGTCTGGTCTGCCGGACCGGCGGCCTGGGGCGGACCGGGCGGCCTGGTGCTACCGCTGTTCGATTCGTTGTTTCAATCTCGCGACGTTGCTCGGCATTTCGTTGCGCGCCGCGCGGCGCACGATGAGGGGTACCAGCAGTTTGCCGATGCCGTGGCCGTCGAAGTCAACGGTGATGGTCAGTCTGGACCGGTGAGCAGTCACAGGTTCGACGGTGACGTCGACGTTGGCCCGGATGGGCCCGTCGATGCCGCGTACCCCCCACGCGGCCGGTGGGTCGAGGCGGACAAGCTTGGCGGTGCTGGTGCGGTTCGCGCCGCCGATCCGGCGCGTGGTCCGGCACAGCGCGCCGACGGTCGGCGGGCCGACGCGGTCGAGGTGTCCGTCGACCACGCCTTGCTGCCATTCGTGAAACAGGGTCGGGTCGGTGGCGTAGGCGAACACCTTGTCAGCCGGCCGCTCGACCTCGACGGTGGTGGTGATCGGCGCCATCTAGCGGCCCTCACCGAACAGGGCGGCGTAGCGGGCCAGGTACAGCGGCCAGCCCTCGTCGTGGCCGACACCGTCGCGTACCGCTTGCCAGCCGGCGCCATGCTGGTCGATGCCGCGGTGCTCCAACTCGATCAGGGTACGGGTCGAGGACTCCGCGACGAACCGCACCTCGACCTCGCTGGTGTTGTCCAGATCGGTCTCGATCTGCCACTGCGGGCTGATGTCCCAGCTGAACACCACCCGGTCCGGTGGCTCGAATGCCAGCACCCGAGCCCACCGGCACTCGCTGCCGTCTACGCCACGGTCATAGATGTGCCCGCCGACCTTCGGCTCGAACACCGTTTCGGCGATCGGCGCCCGCAGTAGGTTGTGCTCGGGTGGCTTGAAGTCGCCGAACCGTTCGGTGAACACCGTGAAGGCCCGCTCGATCGGCGCGTCCACCACGATCTGGCGACGGACCACCGTCGGGTCAGACTCGGCACCCGGCTGGGTGTTCGTATCGGTCATCGGTTCTCCTCGGTCTGCTGCTGGCCTGCGACATCGTGGAAGCCGTCCAAGGCTCGGCGCCAAAACACATCCAGCTGATCACGCAGGGCCGCTACACCGGCCGGGTTCAGCCGGTACACCCGCCGGGTACCGACCGCCCGGTCGGTCACCAGCCCGGCCTGTTTGAGCACCTTCAGGTGCTGCGACACCGCAGGCCGACTGATCGGCAGTTCCTCGGCCAGTTCGCCGACCGCCCGCGGCCGCTGCGCCAAGCACGCAACGATGGCCCGCCGGGTCGGATCACCCAGCGCGTCCCAACGGTCATCCGTCTGGTAAGCAGGCACGAACGTAAGCTACGACTTACCGATTGGGGAGTCAAGCCCCAGGCTGCACCAAGATCGTCGGCCCTGAACCAATCCGCGAAGGCCGCCGAGGCACCGATGAGCCCACCTGGTGATGGTCGGTGTACGGCGGGTCGCGCCGGCCGGTGGTGGGGCCGGCCGGCGCCCCGGGGTGTGCGTGGTGTCAGGGTTGGCGGCCGAGGAAGGCGATGAGCCGGTCGGCGGCGGGGCGTGCCGGGCTGATGGTGACGGGTGGGGCGAAGACGGGCATGGCGCCGTCGGGTTGGCGCATCTGCGCGGTGATGGACTGTTCGGCGCCGGTGAGCAGGATCGCGGCCAGTGCGTCGTCGATGGTGGTGTCCTGACCGGTGGCGGTGGCCAGGTCCCAGCCGTGCACGACGGCGTCGGTCAGGGCCAGTCCCAGTGCCATGTGGCCGGGCAGGTCGCCGATGGGCAGGCGCAGCGTGTGGTGCAGAGCGTCCGGGGCGGTGAACGCGGCGATCGCCGCCTCCCCGACGCTGCGGTGCCGGCCGGTCAGATCGGCGGTCCCGGTCGGGGACGTGCCGGGTGGTGTGGGTTGTCCGAGGGCAGCGGCGAACATCTCGTACCCGCCGATGAGGTGTGCGAGCAGTTCCCGGACATCCCAGTCGCGGCAGGGTGTCGGGTCGCTGAGCTGGTCGGCGCGGATCGCGTCGACGCGTTCGTGGTTGCGGCGTACGGCGTCGGTGTACGCGCTGAGCATGTCCATGGTTCGTCCTGTTCGTGGCGGGATCTGGTGGCGGCGCCGGGTCACGGGTTGCGGATGCCGTCCGCGGCCATGTAGCCCTGGACCGGGAAGACCTCCGGGGGCGCGTCGAGTCCGGCGGCGGTGACGGCGGGGCCCAGCACCGCCCCGAAGGCGGCGAAGGATTCCTCGTCCCGCCATACATCAACGACGCGGATTCCGTTCGGGGTGCGGTAGCACACGTGGGACAGCCGGTGCGGCTGGTGGTGGATGGCGGCCCCGCCGAGGCGGAACACCTCCTCGTACTGCTCGGGGGTCTGGCCGGGGAAGTCCCACACAGCGGCGATGGTCATGACGGTACCGTCCTTCCGGGATTTGGTTGGTGTGGTGTGTCGGCTTCGACGATCGCCCCGGCGCCCGGGTGCGCGCATGGGGGAACATCACCCAGCCTGGCCGGAGGGCGGTCGGGTGCGGCGCAGGACCGCTCAGGTCCGGTAGGTTCGGGCGGCTTGCCCGAGTTCGACCCGGTCCCGGGCGTCGAGCTTACGGGCCAACGCCGCGACGTGTTTCTCTACCGTCCTGGGTGACAGGTAGAGCCGGTCGGCGATCTCGCGGTTGGTCAGCCGGTCGGCGAGCAGGTCGAGTACCTCGGCCTCCCGGGCGGTCACACCCAGGCGCAGCAGCCGCGGATCAAGAGGGGCCGCGCCGCGACGCCGTCGCGGTGAGGCCGCACCGAGGGTACGTAGCAGCCCACGGACCGCGGCCGCCGGGCGGGGCAGGCCCAGGGTGTCGAAGGTGGCTTCGGCGTCGCGCAGCAGCCCGGCCGGGTCGGTGAAGCCGGTCACGATCGCGGCCTCGGCGACCAGCCGCCGCACCAGCGCCCCGAACAGGGGGTACGGGTCGCCGGCCGTCAA
>DATEJJ010000372.1:0-6083 GCA_035278125.1 Rugosimonospora sp. | reverse complement strand
TCGCTGGCGCTGCGCGCCGACCGGGGCAGCACCGAGCTGCTGGGCGTCTCCGGGTACCACCCGGACGCCGCCTGGCTGGCCGGCTCGCTGGGCTCGCCGAGCGCGACCGGTGCCCGGCTGCGGGTGAGCCTCGCCGAGCTGCCGCCGCGCGGGGTGGCGCTGCGGCTGGTACCCGACGGCGAGCTGACCACGATCCGGGACGCGCGTACCGGCTGGGTGCGGATCGGGCGCACCGGTGTGCCCACCGGTACCCAGTTCGTCGAGTTCGCCACCGGCTGCCTGGCCGAGCTGACCAACGGCGACCTCATCGCGGTGTGGCTTCGACCGCAGTAAATGTTGACACCTATCGTTGGATGTTGACAGGATACGACGAGATCTGATGGATTCCGTCGGGAGCACACCCCATGATCCGCTCCGCGCGCCGGCTTCTGTCGGCCTCCGTCCCGGTCCTGCTCGCCGCCGCGCTCGGCACCACACCGGCCTCGGCGACCCTGCCGCGCGCCGCTGCGAGGCCGGTCGCGCACACCGTGACCTTCGACCGGTACTCGATGATGGTCGACGGCCGGCGCACCGTCGTCTGGTCCGGCGAGTTCCACCCGTTCCGCCTGCCCAGCCCGGGCCTGTGGCGCGACGTGCTGGAGAAGATGAAGGCCAGCGGGTACAACGCGGTGTCCATGTACTTCGACTGGGGCTACCACTCCCCCGCGCCCGGCGTGTACGACTTCTCCGGGGTGCGCGACATGGACCGGGCGCTGGCCGACGCCGCCGAGGCGGGGCTGTACGTCATCGCCCGGCCCGGGCCGTACATCAACGCGGAGGTCGACTCCGGCGGGTTCCCCGGCTGGCTGACCACTCAGTCAGGGCGGGCCCGCACCGACGCGCCGGACTACCTGGCCGCCACCGACGGGTGGCAGTCGCACATGGACGCCGTCATCGCCCGGCACCAGCTCACCGACGGGCGCGGCAGCGTCATCGCGTACCAGATCGAGAACGAGCTGTCCGCCACCGGAACCAGTCAACTGAACTACCTGGAACACCTGTACGCCAAGGCGCGCACGGACGGCATCACGGTGCCGATCTTCCACAACGACAAGGGGCGCAACGGGTTCTGGGTGCCGGCCAGCTCCACCGTGCCCGGCACGGTACCCGGCCCGGTGGACCTGTACGCCTTCGACGGGTACCCGGGCGGCACCTGCCACACCGACGGCACCCCGGGTACGCCCAACAACGCGCTGGACTGGGGCATCTGGGGGCCGGGCGGCGCCAAGGGCGGGGCCAGCGCCTCGCCGCAGACGCCCGGCTTCGCGGCCGAGTTCGGCGGCGGCTGGTTCGACTACTGGGGCAGTGTCGGCACCTACCCGTGCACCGCCGTGCGCGAGGGTCCCGGGTACGAGCGGGTGTTCTACGAGACGAACATCGCCAACCGGCTGACCGTGCAGAACTTCTACATGACCTTCGGCGGTACCTCGTGGGGCTGGCTGCCCGCACCCGTCGTCTACACCTCGTACGACTACGGCGCGGCCATCGACGAGGCGCGGCAACTGCGCCCCAAGGCCACCGCGATGAAGGAGATCGGGTACTTCCTGCAGAGCGTCACGCCGATCACGAAGGTGGACGCGGGCGCGCCGGTCACCCCGTCCGCGCCGGCCGTCCGGGTCTACCACGACGTGAACCCGGACACCGGCACCGAGTTCTTCATCGCCATGCACAACCCGTCCCGGGCCACCACCAACGACGCGTTCACCTTCCCGCTGTCCACACCGGACGGTACCTACACCGTGCCCGCGCAGGGCACCCTGCGCGTCAACGGGCAGGACAGCAAGATGCTGGTCGCCGACTACGACCTGGCCGGCCAGCACCTGGTCTACTCCACCTCCGAGATCATGACCCACTTCGGCAACCTGGCCCTGCTGTACGGGCGCGACGGCGAGGACGGCGAGACCGTCCTGCGCTACACCAGCGAGCCCACGGTGACGGTACTGGCCGGCAGCGTGTCCTCGGGGTACGACCCGGCAACCGGCGACCTCCGGCTGGACTACGTCCACAGTGGACTGGCTGAGGTGCGGGTCAGCGGCGGCGGCCGGCCGGACCTGACCCTGTTGCTGGCCGGCCAGCAGACCGCGGACACCTTCTGGCGGCAGGACACGCCCGCCGGCCCGGTGCTGGTACGCGGCCCCGAACTGGTGCGCGGCGCGGCGGTACGCGACGGCGTGCTCGCCCTGCGCGGCGACACCACGGCCGGCGACCCGCTGGAGGTGTGGTCCGCCGCGCCGGTACGCGGGGTCAGCTGGAACGGCGCCCCGGTGGCCAGCACGCGTACCGCCGCCGGCAGCCTGCTCGCCCGCGCGGCGCTGCCCGGACCGGTACCGGTCACCCTGCCCGACCTGACCACGGCCACCTGGCGCCAGGCCGCCGAGTCACCCGAGTCCACAGTGGACTTCGACGACTCGGCCTGGGCGGTGGCGGACAAGACCAGCACCAACAGCCGCAGCCAGCCACCGGCCGGCGCGCCGGTGCTGACCGCCGACGACTACGGCTTCCACCACGGCGACGTGTGGTACCGGGGGCGGTTGCGCGGCTCCGCCGCCACCGTCTCGCTGGACTACGGCGGGGGCGGTGCCGGCCTGCTGCAAGCCTGGCTGGACGGCACCTACCTGGGCGAGCACCAGCTGCCCACCGGCCTCAGCTCGCCGCCCACCACCGGTACCGCCACCTTCGCGGTACCCGCCGGGCTGCGGGCGGCCGGTGGGGACCATGTGCTCGCGGTGATGGTGCGCGACGACTCGCACAACGAGGACGGGGGCGTGAACGACGCGCAGAAGGAGGGGCGCGGGCTGATCGCCGCGCACCTGGCCGACCCGTCCGGCGCCGCGCTCACCGCCTCCTGGCGGATCCAGGGCGACCAGGGCGGCGAGAACATCACCGACACCGTGCGCGGCGCGGTCAACAACGGCGGCCTGTACGGCGAGCGCGCCGGCTGGTACCTGCCCGGCTACCCGGACGGGAACTGGCCGGTGGCCACCGGTACCGCGGGCGCGCCGGGCACCACCTGGTACCGCACGGATTTCACGCTGGACGTGCCGCGGGCCGACGACGCCTCGCTCGGCCTGACCATCGGTACCCCGGGCACGCACAGCGGCAGCTACCGCGCGCTCATCTTCGTCAACGGCTGGAACATGGGCCAGTACGCGAGCGACATCGGGCCGCAGCACACCTTCGTCATCCCCAACGGCATCCTCGACCCGCACGGGCGCAACACGCTGGCCGTCGCGGTCACCGGGGACGGCAGCCCGCTGGAGCCGGTACGCCTGACGGACCTGGCCACCGTGCGCGGCGGGGTACCGGTGCGGCTGGTCGACTCGCCCGGGTACGCCGCGCCACGGCTGCGGGTACCGCCGTTCCAGCGGGCCAGCGCGGGGCAGGCGTACCAGGCGGACCTGGGCCGGGTGTCCCTACCCGCGGACGCGGGCGGTACCGCGCTCGGGGCGACGGTCGACTGGGGCGACGGTGGCGGTGCAGAGCCGGCGGTCCTCGCGGGCGGGCGGCTGAGCGGCACGCACACGTACACCCACCCCGGCGGGTACCTGGTGCGGGTACGCCTGGCCGACCGGTACGGCGGCGCGACACTCGCCTGGGCCGCGTCGCTGGTGGTGGTGCGCCCGACCCGCTGAGCGCCAGACTGGGCGGGTGATGACGACACTGGCCATCGACTGCGGCGGCGGGGGCATCAAGGGCTCCGTGCTCGACGACGCGGGCACCATGCGCACGCACCCGCTGCGCGTACCCACGCCGTACCCGATGGCGCCGGAGCGCTTTGTCGAGACGCTGTGCGGGCTCGCCCGCGACCTGCCCCGCCCGGGCCGCGCCACGGTGGGCATGCCGGGGATGATCCGGCACGGTGTCGTCGTCGCCACCCCGCACTACGTGACCCGTAGCGGCCCGCGCAGCCGGGTGGATCCGGCGCTGGTCGAGGCGTGGGCCAGCTTCGACGCGCGCACCGCCCTGTCCACCGCGTTCGGCGTACCCACGCTGGTGCTCAACGACGCCGAGGTGCACGGCGCGGGCGTGGTCGCGGGTACCGGGCTGGAGCTGGTCATCACGCTCGGCACGGGGCTGGGCTGCGCGCTGTTCGACGGCGGGCGGCTGGCACCGCACCTGGAGCTGTCCCAGGCGCCGGTGCGCTGGGGCCTGACCTACGACACATACGTCGGCGAGACCGAGCGGCGGCGCCTCGGCGACGCGTTCTGGTCCCGGCGGGTGCGTACGGTGGTCGAGGCGCTGCGCCCGGTCTTCCTGTGGGACCGGCTCTACATCGGCGGAGGCAACTCCCGCCGTATCCGCCCGGACCAGCTGGAGCGGATGGGCGACGACGTGGTGGTGGTCCCCAACACCGCCGGCATCGTGGGCGGCGTCCGGGCGTGGTCAATCCAAGGAACCTAGTCAGATCTTGGCGAGTTGTCCGGCCCAGAGGTGGGAAACGGCGCCAAGGTCGCGGATGTCGCTACTGCTCGTAGCCGGAGAGGAAGTGGGCGATGCGGCGGATGGCGGCGTCGAGGTCGTCCACGGGCTGCAGCGTCACCACCCGGAAGTGGTCGGGGCGCGGCCAGTTGAAGCCGGTACCGTGCATCACGAGGATCTTCTCCCGGCGCAGCAGGTCGAGCACGAACCGCTCGTCGTCCGCGATCGGGTACCGGGCCGGGTCGATGCGCGGGAACGCGTACAGCGCACCCTTCGGGCGTACGCAGGACACTCCGGGGATCGCGTTGAGCAGGTCGGCCGCCCGGTTGCGCTGCTCCAGCAGGCGCCCGCCGGGCATGATCAGGTCCACGATGTCCTGCCGGCCACCCAGCGCCGCCTGGATCGCGTGCTGCGCCGGTACGTTGGGGCACAGCCGCAGGTTGGCCAGCATGTCCAGCCCCTCCAGGTACCCGCGCGCGTGCTGCTGCGGGCCGGAGACGACCAGCCAGCCGGACCGGAACCCCGGCACCCGGTACACTTTGGACAGTCCGCCGAGGGTGAGGCAGAACACGTCGGGGGCGAGCGCCGCGATCGAGGTGTGCGTGGCCCCGTCGTACAGGATCCGGTCGTAGATCTCGTCGGAGAGCAGCACCAGCTGGTGCCGGCGGGCCAGTTCGGCGAGGCCCTTGAGCAGCTCCTCGGAGTACACCGCGCCGGTCGGGTTGTTCGGGTTGATGAGTACCAGCGCCCGGGTGTTGGGCGTGATGCGGGCGGCGATGTCGGCCAGGTCCGGGTACCAGTCGGCGGACTCGTCACACAGGTAGTGCACCGGGGTACCGCCGGCGAGCGTGGTGGCCGCCGTCCACAGTGGATAGTCAGGTGCCGGGACGAGTACCTCGTCCCCGGTGTTCAGCATGGCCTGCAGTGCCATCACGATCAGCTCGGACACGCCGTTGCCCAGGTACACGTCCTCGACGTCCAGGCCGGCCAGCCCGCGCTGCTCGTAGTACTGGGTCACGGCGCGGCGCGCGGACAGCAGGCCCTTCGCGTCGCCGTACCCGTGCGCCACCGGCAGGTTGCGGATCATGTCCTGGAGCAGCTCGTCCGGCGCGTCGAAGCCGAACGGCGCGGGGTTGCCGATGTGCAGCTTGAGCACGTGGTGCCCCTCCTGCTCCAGCTGCTGGGCCTGGCGGAGGATCGGTCCCCGGATGTCGTAGTGGATGCCGGCGAGCTTCGCGGACTGGTCAAGCTGCATGTGCTTCGTTATACCAAGCTTCTACTTGGAAAGTCCAACCATTCCCCTGATATGGTGCTGCCATGCCGCGCCGCAGCTACGACCACTACTGCGGGATCGCCCGCGCCCTCGACCACCTCGGCGAGCGCTGGGCCCTGCTGATCGTGCGGGAACTGCTGGCCGGGCCGCGCCGGTACAGCGACCTGCTCGCCGACCTGCCCGGCATCAGCACGGACGTGCTGGCCACCCGGCTGCGGGAGCTGGAGGGCGACGGGCTGGTGGCGCGCGCGCAGACCGGGCCGCGCACGTACGAGCTGACCGGGGCGGGGGCGGCCGTGGCGCCGGTACTCGACGCGCTCTGCGACTGGGGCCTGGCCCGGCTGGCCGAGCG
>DATEJJ010000371.1:0-3064 GCA_035278125.1 Rugosimonospora sp. | reverse complement strand
CCGGGCGCGCAGGTCGGCCAGGCAGGCGCGGACGCCGAGGAAGGTCGCGGTGAGGTTGACCGCCAGCTGCCGGTCCCAGGATTCCCGGCTGGTCGCGTCGGCCGGGGCGAACTCCACCGTGTACGCGTTGCTGACCAGCGTGTCGACCGGTCCGAACCGGTCGTGCGCCAGGTCCACGGCCGCGGCCCAGGCCGCCTCCTCGGCGACGTCGGCGGTGACCGCCACCGCCTGCCCGCCGGCGTGCTCGATGCAGGCGACCACCTCGGTCGCCGGCTGGATGTCCAGCAGCACCACCCGGGCGCCCTCGGCCGCGAGCCGCTGGGCACAGGCCGCGCCGATGCCTGCGGCCGCACCCGTGACCAGGGCCGTGCCGCCCTGGAACCGCTCTGCCATCCCCACCCGCCGGACTAACCATTAATTACGAAGATATCTTGACGGCTGCCGGTGGCCGGGAGCAACCTTTGCCCATAACGATCCGGCCCAGGGTGCTGGGAGCGTTCACACCCGATCACGGTCTGATTGCGACAAGGGAGGCGAAGAACTCCATGCTTGACACGTGATTTACCGGGGAGCAACACTGTGAGCGCTCACAGCCGTCCGGCTGGCTGGCACTCAAACCGAACACCCCATCACTCCGGCAGGAGGCAGCCATGCGCGGCCCACGCACCCATAGTCAGATCAGTCGAAGAGGTTTCCTGGCGGGCTCCGCGCTCGTGGCCGGAGGCGTGCTCGCCGGCTGCGACGCCGGGACGACCTCGTCGAGCAAGTCCAGTGGCGGCGGCAAGACCGTCACGCTGACCGTGATGTACAAGAGCAACGAGATGACGAAGGATCACATCGCGGCCTTCGAGAGCAAGAATTCCGGCATCAAGATCCAATTCATCGAGTACGACGCGACGCGGCTCAACGCGATGCTGGCCTCGGGCAACCCACCGGACTTCGTGCGGTACCCGGCCGTGGGCAGCGCCAACGCCAACGCGCGCGGGCTGACCACGCCGCTGGACGACTACCTCGCCAAGAGCAGCGTGCTGAAGAAGGACGACCTGCTCGCGGTCAACGACGGCTTCCGCTGGGACGGCAAGACGGTCGGCCAGGGCCCCTACTACGGGATCTCCAAGGACTGGAGCCAGGACGCGACCCTCTGGTACAACCGGTCGCTGTTCACCGCCGCGAAGATCACCCCGCTCAGCCCGACCGACGCGGTCACCTACGACCAGCTGCTGGACATCGGCAAGAAGCTGACCGTCAAGTCAGGCGGCAAGACCCAGGTGTACGGCCTGGGCGTGGAGTGGGCCTGGGGCCTGTACGGGCCACTGGCCACGATGATCGCGCAGCAGGGCGGCCAGGTCTACAGCACCGACCTGGTGACCACCGACCTGAGCACGGCCGAGGCGAAGCGGGCCATCCAGTGGTTCGTGGACTTCGGCCAGGCGGGCGTGGGCCCGACCTCGCTGGACCCGTTGCCCGACGGCGCCGACCTGGCCACCTTCATGGCCAAGCGGATGGCGGTCACCCAGGACGGCTTCTGGTACGGCGGCAACTTCTCCAGCGGCGACGGCACCAAGATGCAGACCGACATCGCCATGGCACCGGCCCCGGTGATGGGCGACAAGCGGATCAGCCCGTGCTACGCCGGTTGGGGCGCGATGATCCCGGCCAAGTCCAAGCTCAAGGACGAGGCGTGGAAGCTGATGGAGTTCTTCATGGCCGGGCCGCCGGCGGTCGAGCGGGCCAAGAGCGGGTGGGGCCTGCCGGCGCTCAAGTCGCTGCTGCCGCAGGTACCGCAGGACCTGGCGTACCAGAAGCAGGCGTACCAGACCTCGCAGAACGAGCTGACCTACGCCGGGCTGCTGCCCAACTCGCCATACGTGACGATCGACAACTGGATCGCGGTGCTGGACAAGTACATCACCCAGGCGATCAAGAAGCAGCTGACCGTGGACGCCTGCTGCGCGGCCATCACCACCGACGTCAACAAGCTGCTGAAGCAGGGCAAGGACCAGATCGGTTAGGCGGATGGCGGCCATTGACGACGTACGCCCGCGCAGGCGCGGCTGGTCGCGCTACCGGGGGCGGACGTTCTACCTGTTCACCTCGCCGTGGATCCTGGGTTTCTGCCTGCTCACGGCGGCCCCGCTGGTCTACGCGTTCGCGGTGAGCCTGACCAACTTCGACGGCGCCTCGTCGCGCTGGCGCTGGGTCGGCTTCCGCAACTACGTCGAGCTGCTGCACGACGCGGACGCGTGGGCCAGCATCCTGCGCACGCTGATGTACACGGCGATCGCGGTACCGCTGTCGGTGGCCGGCGGGCTGGGCCTGGCGGTACTGCTCAACCAGCGGCTGAAGGCGGTGGGGCTGTTCCGTACCATCTTCTTCCTGCCGTCGGTGGTACCGGTGGTGGCCATGGCCATCATGTGGAAGCTCGTGTTCAACCGGGACGCGGGCATCCTCAACGCCATCATCGGGAAGCTCGGCGTATCGCCCATCACCTGGCTGGTCGACCCGACGGCGTTCTACGCGCTGATCATCCTCACCCTCTGGGGCCTGGGCGGCGGCATGGTCATCATGCTCGCCGCCCTCCAGGGGGTACCGCAAGAACTGGAGGAGGCGGCCCGGGTCGACGGGGCCAGCCGGTGGCACGTCTTCCGCCACGTCACCGTCCCGATGGTGTCGCCGGTGATCTTCTTCCAGGTGGTCACCGGCATCATCACCTCGCTACAGGTCTTCATCCAGCCGCTGCTGCTGGCGCAGTCCGGCAGCGTCGGGCAGGTGGGCATCGTGCCGCAGAGCACCCACCTGTACATGGTCCAGGTCTACCAGCAGTTCTTCCTGAGCAACCGGTTCGGCTACGGGTCGGCGATGCTGTGGGTGTTCTTCGTGATCATCCTGCTGATCACGCTGCTGATCCAGCGCTCCAGCCGGCTGTGGGTGTACTACGACGTCGACGCGGACACGGAACGGTAGGCGGGCGGATGTCCACTGACAGCGTGCGTACCACCGCCGCACCGGCCGCGCCACCCGCCCCACCCCGGGTCGCGCCGGCGGCGGCCGGCGTGCGGTCTGC
>DATEJJ010000370.1:0-8951 GCA_035278125.1 Rugosimonospora sp. | reverse complement strand
CGCCGCGGGCGGGCCGCCGTCCGTACCGGACGGGTGCACCACGACCGTGGTCAGCGAGTACGGCGGCAGCGTCTGGCTGGTGGCCGTACCGGTCTGCGCGCTGGTGACGCCGGCGGCTCCGTTGGTGAAGGAGTACACCGTCGGCGCGGCACCGCCCGGCGTGAAGCCCGCGTAGTTGAGGGTCACCGGGTACGCGTTGTCCGGGTCCTTGTTGACCAGCAGCACGTCCACGTCACCGTTGGGCCGGCGTACCGCGTGCGCGCTGACCAGCGCCTGGTCGGTGCCGGCGCCGATGAACTGGTCACCCGGGTGCGCGAACGCGCTCATCATCTCCAGGCCGTGGAACGGCGCGAACGGCGTGTTGAGCGCCGGCTCGCAGACCGAGTTGTCCGCGGTGCAGTTGGCGCTGGAGAGCAGGCCGAAATCGTTGTAGTCGGTCTGACCGGCCACAGTGGACACTGTACCGATGCCGTTGTGGACGTTCCACCAGGTGACCGTGAACACGCCGTTGGCGAGCAGTCCACTGTAGACATCGGCGAGGTAGAGCGCGCCCGGCTGGGTGTTCTGGCCCACGCCCACGTTGGTCTCGGTCAGGCTGATGCCCAGGCGGGCGGAGTTGGCCCCGGCGTAGCTGGCGATCTGCTGGCGTACCAGGTAGATGGCGTCGTTGATCTGGCTGGACTTGGTCAGCGAGTCGGCCGCGCTGCTGCCGCCCGGGTACCAGTGCAGGTCGACGAAGTCGATTTTCGGCCCGGCGATCGACAGTACGGTCTTGTTCCAGTTGCCGGAGTCACCGCTGCCGACGACCGCGTCCGGCCAGTTCGCCGGCATGGTGAGCACCGCGCCGATCCTCACGGTCGGGTCCACCGCCTTCATCGCGTCGGCGTAGGCGATCACGCCGTTGGCGTACGCGGTGGGGCTCTTGTCGGCGTGGTTGTCGGCCTCCCAGTCGGCGCCGTAGTGGCCGTTGCCGTAGTTCTCGTTGCCGATCGTCCAGTACTTCGCGCCGTACCCCTTGGTGACGTTGGCGTACCGCACCCAGTCGGCCGCCTCCTGCGGGGTACCCGTGCCGTAGTTCGCGATGATCATCGGCTGGGCGCCGACCCGCTTGACCGAGGCCATGAAGGTGTCGAAGTCGGTACCCGGCGCCACGAACCCGCCCGGCGCGGTGTTGGTCTGCCAGTGGTAGATGTCGCCGTACGAGCCGCCCGGGTAGCGGATCATCCGTACCCCGGCACCCTTCAGCAGATCCGACACCGCGGTGGTACCCAGCTGGCCGTCCCAGACCGCGTCGTTCACGCCGAGCGCGGTGTCGGGTACGGTGGCGAGCCCGGCGCGCGCGTTCACCGTCACGTTCACGGGCGCGGCGGTGGCCGCCTGGGCGACCCGCAGGCCGGTACCGGCCAGCACGCCGGTGGCGAGCAGCACCGCGGCGGCCAGGGTCGCGCGGCGGAGCGGAGGAGTTCTCATGGCGGTCCAATCAGCGGCGGGGACGCGGCACCGTCGTATTGGCGGACGCCGATACGACGGCAGAAGTATGCGGCGCCGTTACCGCTGCGGCAAGGCAACACCGGCATGAACCGGTCAGGCGGTTGTCTATTTTCGCAATCGTTCACACGACGTGGGCCGGGCATGGTGCCCGGCCCACGTGGATGGTGCGTCGCCGGCGGGTCAGCTGCTGGCCGCCGCGATCGCGCTGGCGAGGTCGGCGGCGGTGCTGTCGAGGGCCACCGATGAGTTGTTCCGGCCGAAGGCGACGGTGTTGTTGCCGGCCGCCGAGGGCAGCCCGAACACGGAGTTGACGATCCCGTTGAGCACGCCGAACAGGCCGCAGCCGGTCGCGCCGGGTACCGCGAACGAGTTGTCCACCAGGGTGGCGCCGGTGTACGAGGCGATCAGCGCGCCGTACCCGTGCGGGTCGAGGTCGAGGGCGAGGCTGCCCGGGTCGCCGCTGACCGGCTTGTTGGGTGCCGGCGGGTTGGTGGTTCCGGACGTCGGGTGCAGCACGATCGGCTGGCTGTCGGAGCCGAGGTAACAGGAGTCACCGAGCAGGCTGCCGCTCAGCTTGATCTTGATGGGCATGGACAGGATCGGGTACGGTTCCCCGCTGGCCAGCGGTACGAAACTGGTGACCGGTCCCGCGGTGAGCACCTGGGCGTACACGCTGGTGACACCGGGAATGAGGTTGACGATTCCGGGGATCGGCACCTCGATCGGGGCGGCGGTCAGCACCTTCCCGTCGGTGGGCGGTACCACGGTGTACACGTACGCGCTGGTGCCGTCCGGGAAGCTGACCGAGGGCGCGCTGGCCGGCAGGTACGCGCCGAACTGAAGGGTGATCGGCGAGGTGAAGCCGACAGTGTGGCTGCCGATGGTCATCCCGCCGGAGTTCGTCACCGAGACGAAACAGACCACCTGCAGGTTGCTGGCCTGGCGCATGGTCGCATTGGTGAGTGGACAGGTACCCATGCCGGTGTAGGGTGCGCCGGGGGTGGCGGCACTGGCGGGTGTGGCAACCGCCGCCAGTGCCGCCACGGTCGCGGCCAGGCCGGCGAGTGCGCCGCGGCGTAACAGTCTCAAAAGTGACCTCACAGTCTGAGGGGTGTGGTGTTTGTGCGGTCCGAGGGTGTCTGATGTGGACGGTGGATTTCGGGTAACGCGACGTTAACGAGTCGGCATGGACGCGGGTACTCACTACACAGATCGACCCGCGGTCCGGCATTATCTCCGGAGTGAGCGCGCCGACCAGCCAGGGGCGCGACGCGCGGGGCGGAGGAAAATATGGGCGCAGGCGATACGGCGGCCCAGGTATGGTCCGCCGAACAGGTCCGCCGGGTCGTGGCGGAGCACCTGCGCATCAACCGGCCCTCGTTGGTACGGGACATGACCAGGGAAATCACCACCAAGATTCCCGAGTACGCGCGCCCCGGCGACGAGTCGTACCGCACCACCGTGGAGCGCGGGGTGGACCATGCCCTGCAGCGCTTCCTGGACGTGCTGGACGGCCGGGACGGTGCGGCCAGCGGCTGGCGCGAGCTGTACCGGCAGATCGGCGCGGGCGAGGTACGGGAGGGGCGGAGCCTGGACGCGGTGCACAGCGCGCTGCGGATGTGTACCCGCATCGGCTGGCAGCGCCTGATCCAGGACGCCGACCACGAGGACATACCGCTGCGGGAACTCGGCCCGATGGCCGGCATGATCTTCGCGTACCTGGACGAGATAGCCGATGCCTCGGCCGAGGGGTACGCCCACGCCAAGGCCGCCGAGGTGGGTGAGTCCGAGCGGCGGCGGCGCCGCTTGGTGACGCTGCTGACCACCACCCCGCCGGTGTCGGCCGAGGCGGTGACCGCCGCGGCGGTCGCGGCCCGCTGGGAGCTGCCCGCCGAACTGGCGGTCGTGGTGCTGGACGGTTCGGCGGCCCTGTCCATCCCGCCCCCGCTGCCGCCCGGCGTGCTGGCCGACTTCGACCGCGCGGAGCCCTGCCTCATCGTCCCCGACCCGGACCGGGACCGGCAGCTCGGCGGGCTGGTCGGGCTGCTGGCCGGCTACCGCGCGGTGGTCGGCCCGTCTGTGCCGTACCCGGAGGCGGCCACCTCGCTGCGCCGCGCCTCGACCGCGCTCGATCTGGTCCGCCGCGGCATCATCCCGGGTACCGGCACCCCGGGCACCGCAACCATGGGCACTGGCACCACAGGCACTGGCACCACAGGCACTGGCACCACAGGCTCTGGCACCACAGGCTCTGGCACCACAGGCTCTGGCACCACAGGCACTGGCACCACAGGCACTGGCGTGGTCTTCAGCCAGGACCACCTGAGCACGATGGCCCTGTTCCAGGACGAGGAGCTGCTCGACGTGCTGATCGCGCGGCGGCTGGCGCCGCTGAACGGCCGGCCGCCGCGGCAGCGCGCGATCCTGGCCGAGACGCTGCTGGCCTGGCTACAGGCCAACGGCAACGCCAACCTGGTGGCCGCGATGCTGCACATCCACCCGCAGACCGCCCGGCACCGGCTGCGGCAGATCATCCAGCTCTTCGGCGCGGTGCTCGACGACACCAACGCGCGGTTCGAACTGCAGATCGCGCTGCGCGCCGAGCGGGCCCGCCGGGAGAAACCGGCGACATAGCCCGGCGACATGGCCCGGCAACGTGGCGCGGCAACGTGGCGCGGCCTGAGTCGCGGCTCAGTCCCGCGGGGTGCCCAGTCCCGGGCCGAGGAGGGCGGTCGAGGCGTCCACCGCGAGGTCGGTGAAGTCGCTGATCCGCCCGCCGTCCTCGACCGTGGACGCGGTCAACTCGCGCAGCCCGCCCAGCAGCATGATGGCCAACTGCCGGGAGACCGGCCGGTCGCGGACCGACCGCCACAGCTCCGTGTCGGTCAGCGTCTGGATCATGGTGACGAACGCCTCCATGGTGTCCCGTTGCAGCTTGCGCGCCGCGGCGCCGAGCGAGGGTACGTCCCTGATCCAGCTCAGCGTCATGGCCGGCTCCGACTCGGCGCAGGCGATCCACGCCACCACCGCCTGCCGCACCTGCCGCGCCCAGGGCTCGCGCGGGTCCACCGCCGCCGCGATCTCCCGGATCATGCGCGCGTTCGAGTCGGTGAGCAGCGCCACGAAGCAGGCTTCCTTGCTGTCGAAGTGCTCGTAGAAGGTACGCCGGGAGGTGCGCGCGAGGCGGACCACGTCGGCGACCGTGGTGCGGCGGTACCCGGCCTGCGCGATGGACGCGGACAGCCCGTCCAGCAGCCGGCGGCGGAACGCGCCCGTCTCCTCGTTCCCCGGTGCGGTCTCGTGCTGGTGAACGGTTGTCACCGTGGTCACGTCAATACCTCTCATCCGGTCCGGCGCGGGCCTTGTACCCGCATGGTACAACGGCGTACCGTGAGCGTGGTACGCCGGCGTACCACAAGCACGGAAGGTGTTTTCGATGACGACCGTGACGCTTCCTCCCGGGCCGACCGCCCGCCGCGCCACCCAGGCCGCGTACGCGCTGCTCATGCCCAGACGCGGGATGGACCGGATGCGCCGGCGCTTCGGCGACGCGTTCACGGTCAACGTGCCCGCCTTCGGCCACTCGCTGGTCATCAGCAACCCCGCCGAGATCAAGCAGCTCTTCACCGCCAGCACCGACCAGGTGGACAACATGGAGGTGAACCTCGGCCGGATACTCGGGCCCGGCTCGCTGTTCGCGCTCGACGGGGAGGCCCACCACCGGCAGCGCAAGCTGCTCGTCCCGCCGTTCCACGGGCGCCGGCTCGTCGCGTACGAGCAGATCGTCGAGGAAGAGACGGTGCGGGAGATGGCGACCTGGCCGCAGGGGCAGCCGTTCCCGACGCTGCCGTCGACCATGCGGATCACGCTGAACATCATCCTGCGCGCCGTCTTCGGCGCGGACGGCGCCGAGCTGGCGGAGCTGCGCGAGCTGCTGCCGCGCGCGATCGTGCACGGCTCCCGGCTGGCGATCCTGCCGATCCCGAAGGTCGACTTTGGACGGTGGAGCCCGTGGGGCCGCTTCTTCGCGATGCGGCGCCAGTACGACGCCATCATCGACCGGCTGGTCGCCAAGGCGGAGCGGGATCCAGACCTCGACCGGCGGGACGACGTGCTCGCGATGATGCTGCAGAGCCGGTACGACGACGGTACCCGGATGAGCCGCAGCGAACTGGCCGACCAGCTGCTCACCCTGCTCGCCGCCGGGCACGAGACCACGGCCACCACGCTGGCCTGGGTGGTGGAGCGGCTGCGCCGCCACCCCGACGTGCTGCGGCAACTGGTCGAGGAGGTGGACGCGGGCGGCAGCGCGCTGCGCGAGGCCACCATCATCGAGGTACAGCGCAGCCGCCCGGTCATCGACCTGGTCGGCCGGCAGGTCAAGGTGGACGGGTACCAGCTGGGGCGGTGGTGCCTGCCCAAGGGGTACCCGGTGCTGGTGAGTATCGCGCTGATCCACGACGACGAGGCGCTGTTCCCGGACGCGCACCGGTTCGACCCGACCCGATTCCTCGGCAAGCGTCCCGACCTGTACGAGTGGATCCCGTTCGGCGGCGGCAGCCGGCGTTGCCTGGGCGCGGCCTTCGCCAGCATGGAGATGAACGTGGTGCTGCGTACCATGCTGCGCGACGTCACGCTGGTGCCGACGGACGAGCCCGGCGAGCGCTTCCACAACCGCGGCGTGGCCTTCGCGCCGCGCAAGGGTGGCCGGGCGGTCATCCGGCGCCGCACCGCGCAGCCGGCACCGCCCGCCGCGACCACCGCCGCGGCAACGCACCCGTAACCCGCACCGCGAGGAGGAGCGAATGCCCCGAGCCATCCCCCGGATCACCGGCCGGCCCGTGATGATCACCGGCGCGGCGTCCGGCATCGGCCGCGCCCTGGCCCAGCGCCTGTCCGGCCTGGGCTCACCGGTCGCCATCGCCGACCTCGACGAGACCGGGCTCAAGGCCACCGCGGCGTCGCTGCCGGGGCCGGTACTCACCCGGGTGCTCGACGTGGCCGACGCGGACGACCAGCGCCGCTTCGCCGACGAGGTGCGGGAGTGGCTGCCCGCGCCGCTGGCCGCCGTGTTCAACAACGCCGGCGTCGCTGTCGCCTCCAGCGTCCTGGACGCGGTACCCGAGGACGACGAGTGGCTGTGGCGGATCAACTTCCACGGCGTGGTCAACGGTACCCGGGCGTTCCTGCCCATCCTGGCCGCGCAGGACTCGGGCGTCATCGTGAACACCTCCAGTGTGTACGGTCTGCTCGGCGTGCCGTACCAGAGCGCGTACTGCGCCTCGAAGTTCGCGGTCCGGGGCTTCACCGACGCGCTGCGCCAGGAGCTGCGCGGCACGGGGGTACGCGCGGTCACCGTGCACCCGGGCGGCATCACCACGAACATCGCCCGCAACGCGCGGATCCGCAAGGACCCGGAGGGGCTCGGCCGCACCAAGGAGCAGATGGCGGCCCAGTTCGAGGCGGTCACCATGACCTCGCCGGCCAAGGCCGCCACGATCATCCACAGTGGAGTCGAACGGGGCCGGGCGCGGATTCTCGTGGGTCCGGACGCGCACGTGTTCGACGCGCTGGCCCGCATCTCCCCCACGCACTACTTCAGCGTGATCGCCGCGGTGGAGAAGCGGCTGCGCGCCCGCCAGCGGGAGACCGTGGCATGACCGAACACGTCGACGTGCTCATCGTGGGCGCGGGGCTGTCCGGGATCGGTGCGGCGCACCACATCCAGGCGGCCTTCCCCGGCCGCGGCTACGCCATCCTGGAGGCGCGCGAGGCCAGCGGCGGCACCTGGGACCTGTTCCGCTACCCCGGCGTGCGGTCCGACTCGGACATGCACACCCTCGGGTACCGGTTCCGGCCGTGGACCCAGGCCAAGGCGATCGCGGACGGCCCGTCCATCCTCAGCTACATCCGGGACACCGCCCGGGAGGCCGGCATCGACCGGCGCATCCGGTACGGGCACCGGGTGCTGCGCGCGTCGTGGTCCACTGTGGATGCACAGTGGACGGTGGACGCGGTACGCGACGGGGAGCCGGTCCAGCTGACCGCCCGCTTCCTGTACGTCTGCAGCGGGTACTACCACTACGACGCCGGGTACACGCCCACCTTCCCCGGCATCGAACAGTTCACCGGTACGGTCATCCACCCGCAGCACTGGCCCGAGGAGCTCGACTACACGGGCAAGCGGATCGTGGTGATCGGCAGCGGCGCGACCGCCGTCACGCTGGTACCGGCGCTGAGCGACCGGGCCGCGCACGTGACCATGCTGCAGCGCTCCCCCACGTACATCCTGTCCCTGCCCGGAGAGGACCCGATCGCGAACCGGCTGCGCCGGCTGCTCGGCGCGCGCCGCGCGTACCCGGTGGTGCGCTGGAAGAACGTGGCCCTGGGTACCGTCATCTACCAGCTCAGCCGGCGGCGCCCCAGCGTGATCAAGTCGATGATCCGCAAGGCGGCGGTCCGGCAACTGCCGCCCGGGTACGAGGTGGACACCCACTTCGCGCCGCGCTACCAGCCGTGGGACCAGCGGCTGTGCCTGGTACCCGACGGGGACCTGTTCACCTCGATCCGGGGCGGGAAGGTGTCCGTGGTCACCGACCGGATCGCCGGGTTCACCCCGACCGGCCTGAGTCTGGAGTCAGGCGAGCAGCTGCCGGCGGACATCGTGGTCACCGCGACCGGGCTGCGGATGCTGGCGCTGGGCGGCATCCAGTTCACAGTGGACGGTCGCGACGTCAAGCTGCCGGAGACCATGGCGTACAAGGGGATGATGCTCAGCGGGCTGCCCAACTTCGCGTTCACCGTCGGGTACACGAACGCCTCCTGGACGCTCAAGGCCGACCTGGTCAGCGAGTACGTGGTCCGGCTGCTGCGCCACCTCGACGCGCACGGGTACGACCAGTGCGTGCCGACCAACGACGACCCGTCCGTCGCGCCCCGCCCGCTGCTCGACTTCCAGGCCGGGTACGTGCTGCGCGCCATCGACGAGTTCCCGCGCGCCGGCTCGCGTACGCCGTGGCAGCTCGGTATGAGCTACGCGCACGACGTGGTGAAGCTGCGGTACGGCCGGCTCGACGACGGTGCCCTGCGCTTCTCCCGCCGCCGGGTACGCCAGGAGGCCGCGCCCCGCTAGGCGGTCAGCGGCGCGTGCGCGTCCAGCGGGTCGGCGAGCAGGCCGGCGAACGCGAGTTCGGCGGCGCCGATCAGGGTCGCGTCGTCGCCCAGCAGCGAGGTGCGCAGCCGTACCCGCTCCCGGGAGACGGGCAGCACGTTCGCCGCCACCCGGGCGCGTACCTGCTCCGCAGCGCCCGGGTACACCGTGCGGAGCATGCCGCCGAAGATCACCACGCCCGGGTTGAACAGGTTGATCAGGTTGACCACGCCGATGCCGAGCCAGTCGCCGATCCGGTTCAGCGCGCCGCGCGCCGCCGGCTCGCCGCGTCCGGCCGCCGCCACCACCT
>DATEJJ010000369.1:0-17983 GCA_035278125.1 Rugosimonospora sp. | reverse complement strand
GACGGCCTCCGGCGAGCGGCCGAGCCCGACCCGGTACGCGAGCACCGCGGCCTGGACCCGGTTGGTGCACCCGAGCTTCACGAACAGCCGGCTCACGTAACCCTTGACCGTACCCTCACCCAGCCGCAGGCGCCGGCTGATCTGCCCGTTGGACAGCCCGGCACCGAGCATGGCGAGGACGTCGTGCTCCCGATCGGTCAGGCTCGCCGCCCGCCGCCGCGCGGACTCGACCAGACTGCGGTCCACCGCCAGGTACGAGTCGATGAGATGCCGCGTGACCTGCGGCGACAGCACCGCCTCGCCGAGGGCCGCCGCGCGGACCGCCTCGATCAGCCGGGTCGGGCAGGTGTCCTTGAGCAGGAAGCCGCACACCCCCGCCCGGAGCGCGCGGGCCAGGTGCTCGTCCCGGTAGTCCGAGGCCAGCAGCACGACGCGGGTGCGCGCGCTCGACCTGGCCAGCTCCTCCGCCACCGCCAACCCGTCGAGTCCCGGCATGTGGACGTCCACGAACGCGACGTCCACCGTCCGGGTACGCGCGATGTTGACCGCGTGCACACCGTCACCCGCCTCGGCCACCACCTCGATGTCGTGCGCCTGCCCGAGAATCAACCTGAGGCCCGTGCGTACCAGCGCCTCGTCCTCGGCCAGCAGCACGCGGATCCGCGCATCGGTCACACTCAAGAGACGCCGCGACCACCCCCGGGGTTGCTCGCGGCCGGCGGGGAAAAGACCGCGAACCGCCTACCGGCCGGAAATGGTCAGCACGGTCGCCCCGGCGCGGCCGGTGATCCCCGGCGGCATGAAGCAGGCCAGGATGTCCAGCGACGGACCCGTGATGACCTCGACCGCGGTGTCGCCGGCGAACACGCCGGCGGTGATCGCGCCGGTCAGCGTCACGACGGCCGTTCCGGCGAGATGGCTCACGGTCCGGTTGAACGCGAAGGCACTGATCTCGCCCGTGTTCCACACGATGATCTTCGAACCGCTGCCGGTCTGGTCGACGTCCAGGCAGGACAGCGACTGCCGCGCGAAACTCGTGTTACGGGCGGCGGTAAGCGCGGGCCGGCCCGGCGACACGCAGGGCGTGTACACCGTGTTCGCGCCGACGGACTGCATCGCCGGCGTCAGGGTCAGCCCCGGCGAGTAGGTGGCCGTCTGCGTACCCGCGCAGGAGGCGTCGAGCACGGCCGCGTGCGCGGCGGTGGAGCCGAACGGCAGGCCGAGGCCGGTGACCAGGAACACGACGGGAAGAGCACGCAGCAGACGACGCACGGCAGTACCTCTCGGTCGGGATCATGCGCCGCGATTCTCACCCCGCGCGGGCAGGCCCGCCGCCGGAACGCCGGAGAAGCACCCGCACAGGTGATCAGGTCTCCGGCCGCTCCAGGAAGTCGAGGATGAACGGCAGGGTGCGCTCCATCGGGCCGGGGTCTCCCGTGGCGGCGAGCTCACCCAGGTAGTCGCCGTGGTTTCCGGGTACGACGAGCAGGCGGGCGCCGGGGATGAGCGAGGCGAGCAGCGATGCGTGTTCGACGCGGATCACGTCGCGGTCGCCCACCACCACGAGTGCCGGTGCGGCGATCGAGGCGACCAGCGCGTCGGGCCAGTCGGTGAAGCCGGTGAGCATCAGCTCCCGATCCAGCTGGAACATGCGCTCGGCGTGCGCGGGGTCGCCGCTGACCGCGAGGTCGGCCTCGCGGTAGGGCTGCGGGAGGTCGGCGTACGTCGCGGCGGCCAGCCCGTCCCAGAACCCGTCGACCATACCGTCGCGGCGGAACGGCGCGGATGCGACGACGATCCGGCGTACCGCGGCCGGATGCCGGATGGCCAGCTGCATCGCGACCTGGCCGCCGTTGCTGAACCCGAGCACGTCGACCGGTCCGGCGCCCAGCTCCGCCAGCAGCGCCGCGACACCGTCCGCCGAACCCTCGAACGACGCGGGCCGGTCGCCCGCGCCGGTGCGCCCGTGCCCCTGGAGTTCGACGGCGAGCATGCGCCGTGACTTCTCCAGGGCCGGAATGAGCCGGCCCCAGTTGGACTCGATCGTCGAGCCGCCGCCGTGGACGAGCAGCAGGGGCGGCTGCGAGCCGGGAGACTCGCCGTGCCACTCGAAGTAGAGCGGCAGGTCCGCCGCGGAGTACCCGTGCCCGTCAACCATGGTCGCCAGCATAGCCAGCGGCCAGTTCTCACATCCGCTCGCTCCGCCCGGCGTCGGGGCGCGGCTGGTACTCGTGTACCAGCGTGCGGACGTCGTCCACGGGTTCGTCGATCGCGGCCCACTTGGCGCGGATGCGGGTCAGGTAGGAGCGGACCGTGGGGATGGTCACGCCCATGCGGCGGGCGGTGGCGGCCAGCGTGCTGCCGGTGCCGTACAGGTAGAGCGCGCGGGCCTCCTGCGGGGACAGCTCCGGCGGGTCGTCGTTGATCAGGCTCATCAGCTCCGTGGTGAGCGCCAGTTGTCCACTGTGGACGTTACGGATGGCGTCGGCGAGCTTGGCGGCGTCGTCGTCCTTGATGAGGTACCCGCTGGCCCCGGCGCGGACCGTGGCGCGTACGTGGCGGCGGTCCCCGTGCACCGAGAAGACGAGTACCCGCACGCCGCTGCCGCGCAGGGTCGCCACGTTGGCGGCCGGCTCGGTACCGTCTTCGAGCCGCAGGTCGAGCAGGACCACGTCGGCGCGGGGCGCGGCGGCGAGGTGCTCGCTGACCGCCGTCGCGGCGTGTACGAGCTGGATGTCGCCGGTACCGGCGAGCAGGGCGCGCAGCCCGGCGGGTACCAGCTTGTCGTTGTCGATGACGGCGACCCGGATCATGCCGGCCACCGCAGGTCGACGCGGGTGCCCTGGCCGGGATGGCTGTCCACGGTGGCCGCGCCGCCGGCCTCGCGCATGCGGGCCGTGATGGAGTGCCGGATGCCGTAGCCGGCCGGTGTGGTGTCCGGGTCGAAGCCCTTGCCCTGGTCGACGATGGCGACCGTGACGCTGGGGTGGCCGGTCAGCCGGTCGGCCAGCGCGGTCAACCGTACCCGGGTGGTGCCGGCGTGGTTGGTGGCGTTCGCGAGCGCCTCGCCCGCGGCGTGCCGGAAGGCGTGCACCACCTCGACGGGCAGCGTGTCGGGCAGGTTGGCGAAGTGGTACTCCACCCGCAGGCCCTGCGCGGCGCTGTCGTTGCCCGCCTCGATGAGGGCGAGGGACAGCTCGGTCAGCGTACCGTCGGGATGGTCCGGGGTGGCGCCGCGCAGCACGTTGGTGCTGATCGCGGCCTGGCGGCGCACCTCCGGGTCGGGGTGGCCGGCCGGCCCCGGCCCGGCGATCGCGGTCAGCAGCCGCAGCGGCCCGTCGTGCAGGGCACGGTGGCGGCGCAGCTGCTGGTGGAACTGGCGTACCCGCTCCTCCGCCTGGCTGCGGCGGGCGGCCAGGCGTTCCCGCGCGGCGACGACCTGTTCGGTGGCCGCGTCGACCGCGTCGGCCACCGCGCGCAGGCGGCGGATGAACAGGCAGCAGCAGGCGGCGGTGACCACCTGCCAGCCGATCACGTTCAGCGCGGAGGCCACGTCGGCGTAGTCGGGTGCCGCGAACTCGGCCACGCCGAAGGCCACCGCCAGGGTGAGGCAGCCGGCGGCGGTGGCCCGCACCGACGCGCTGGCCAGTGCCACGGTGACCGCGGCCGACACGCCGACCGGCTCGAAGTCGGGGACGGCCACGGTCGCGAACGCCTCGCCGCGCAGCGCCCAGGGCAGTACAGCCACGGCGGCCGCGGTCACCGCCACGTCCGCGGCCAGCACCCGGGCCGGTATCGGTTCGCGCCACGCCACCACCGGCAGGAACACCGCGCTCCACGCCGCGACCGCGAGGTAGGTCGCGGCGGCCAGCGGCACGTTCGCGTACCCGTGCGCCCGGGCCAGCGCGGCGACGCTCAACGCGACCATGCCCAGCGCGCCGAGCCGGGACAGCAGCATCACGCCGGTGGCGATCGCCCGGATCCGCCGGTGCAGGTCGACCGCGCGCGGCAGGGCCACGTCGCCGTTCGACTCGCTGTCCACGCCCGCAGCATCCCATCGAAGCGGGCCACGGTCCATGCCGCACCGGTGCGACATGGACCCCCTTGACGGGGGAATACACAATCGCCAATAGGAAACCCAATCCCGAGATCGCGCAGGAAAAGGGCCATGTACCCGGTACCGCAACCCGGCCCGGCCCCGCAGCCGCAGGGCACGGCCGGCCCACCGATCAGCCCAGTCCAGACTCCCGCCGGCACCGGCTACCCGGTGCCGCCACCGCCCGCGCGACCGGCCCGGTTCGGCCTCGTCGCGCTGATCGTGGTGACCGCCCTGCTGGCGGCCGCGTTGCCGGTGACCGCCGGCCTCGGCTGGTCCACCATCGGGCGGCTGCGCCATCAGGTGACCACCCGCCGGGACACCCGGAACACGCTGGCGGATCAGGCCGCCGCCGCCGCGGCCAAGCAGCGCGACGACTTCCACAGCGCCGGGTTCGACGCGAAACTCCAACACATCAAGGACCTTGACAAGGCGGTCGACCAGGCGCTCACCGACTGGCACAACGGGACCATCCGCTACGGCGTGCTGGCCAAGGCCGTCGAGGACTGCGACGACGCGGTCGACGACTACGACCGCACCGCCGCGCCCTTCCCGGACAGCCTGTTCGGTGGGCTGCCGCAACGGATCAATCTCAACAATCCCGAGACCGACTGCGGTCGCGCCTTCGTCAACCAGATCTGAGGATCATCGTGTACCCGCAACCACCACCCTCCGGTCAGCCGCAGCCCGGCAACGCGCCCACGACCGCCTGGTTGGCCTCCGGCCCGCCGGCACAGTTCCCGGCGCCGGAGCGGCCGAGCGCGTCCCGGCATATCCTCACGCTCGTCGTCGTGGCCGCGGCCCTGCTGGTCGTGCTGGCCGGCGCCGGGACCGCCGTCACGCTCAACGTGCGGAGCCTGGACCGTCAGGTGTCCACATTGGACTCCGACATCGCCGCCAGGAAGGCCGCACAGGCGAGCCAGCGCGCGCAGCTCACGCGCGAGTTCCAGCAGTCGAACCTGTCGGGCAAGCTCCAGCAGGTGCGCTCGATGACCGAGGCGGCCCAGCAGGCGCTGCTGGAGTGGGGTCGCCTGGGTGGCCCGGCCAGCGGCATCAAGGTCGTGCAACTGGCCCGCAACGCGTGCGAGGCCGCGGTCATCGACTACGACGCCACCGCCGCCCGCTTCCCCGCCGATCTGCTCTCCGGCCTGCCGCTGCGGATCGACATGAACGACAGCAGCACCAACTGCGACCGCAGCACCTCCTGACGTCGAGGAGTCAACAACTGTCCAAAGGAGGCGTTTCCGTTGTCTGAACCCGGATTCCAGACCGACCCGGAGCCCGCAGGGTCGAGCCACGAGGATGCGCTGGACTACTTCCGCCGGGGTACCGCGGCCACCACGCCCCCGGTCCCCGCCACCCGGCCGCGCCAGGCCACGCTCCTCGCCGTACTGCTCGCCGTGTTCGGCGGGCTCGGTATCTGCGCGGGGTACCTGCTGCTGTCGATCGTCAACGACTCGGCCAGCCACGGCCAGTCGGTACCGGCCGTGCTGTACGTCCTGGTCTACGGCCAGTTCGCGCTCGCGGCGGCGGAGGCGGTGTGCGGCGTGTTCGTCTGGCAGGGCCGGGCATGGGCCCGGACCGCCGGCAACGTGCTCTGCTCGGTGAACATCGTGGGCGCCGTGCTGTCGCTGTTCGCCGGAGCGATCCCACAGGCGATCGCGGGCATCGCCATCAACATCGGCCTGCTGCGGCTCCTCAACAACGAGGACGTGCGGGACTGGTGCTCCAGATAGTCCGGACCCGTACGAGTAACGTCTGGCGGAGCGCACGCGCTTGTTCCAGACAGCCCCCTGATCGGGGGTCCTGGCCCGGCTCAGAGGGGGGAGCCGGGCCAGGTCCCGGAACGGCGTGACTCTCAACCTGGCGCGGCTGCTGCCGATGATGGTCGCGAGTAGTCCAGCTCTGACGGGAGTCACCGTGGCGCGGTCTCGAACCTGGCGGTACGCCGCGATATGCCTGTACGCCTCGTGGGTCGCCGCACTGGTCGGTCTGGCGCTGACCGGTGCCGCGGACAACACGCTCAACACGGTGGTCGGCGAGTTCTTCGACCTGTACGGCGTGTTGAGTATCGTCTTCGCCGCGCTCGCCTGGCGCCACCGCGGCCTGGACCGGGCCACCCGCCGCGCCTGGGGCGTGGTGGGCGTGGGCTTCCTGGTGCAGGAGATCTCCGAGATACTGCGCGAGATCTACCCGGTCGGGAACACCTTCCCGTCGGCGGCGGACTGGTTCCGGCTCGGGTTCGTACCGGTGGTGCTGGCGGGCATGCTGATGCTGCCGATGCGCGAGCAGCAGCGGCGGGCCCGGTACATCGCCTGGCTCGACGTCGCCGTGGTGACCGTGAGCAGCGGCATGGTGCTGTGGGAGCTGCAGATCGGCCCGAGCGTGGCCGCCGCCGGGCACATCCCCGACGACGCGCTGGCCGCCGCGATCGCCTATCCGGCCCTGGACCTCGTCCTGGTCTTCGGGGCCCTGGTCGTCATTTTCCGCGGCGCCGCCGCCTCGGCCCGCCGCCCGGCCGCGCTGCTGGCGGCCGCCATGCTCTCCCTCGTGGTCGGCGACACGCTGCTCGGCTACCAGGAGAGCCGCGCCACGACCACGCTCTCGGCGACCTGGCAGTTCGGCTGCTGGCTGAGCGGCGTCTTCCTGCTGGCCGCGGCGGCGTTCGAGCAGTGCCGGCAGGCCAGCCGCCACACCCTGCGCACCCAGGCCGCGCGGCCCCGCGGTGCGAGCGCGCTGCCGTACCTGTCCATCGCCCTGGGGTACCTGCTGCTGCTCGCGACCGCCGCCCGGTCCGGGGTACGCATCGTGGGGCTGACCGTCGGCGCCATCGCGATCACCGCCGTGGTCATCGCCCGGCAGGTCGCGGTGCTCCGGGAGAACCACGAACTCGCCGTCACCGACCCGCTCACCGGCCTGTCCAACCGCCGGCACCTCTATGACCGGTTGAGTTTCGCGCTGACCAACAGCGCCCGCAACGGGCAGACGGTGGCCGCCCTGCTGCTCGACATGAACGGGTTCAAACAGGTCAACGACACCCTCGGGCACGAGTCCGGCGACCGGTTGCTGGTGGCCTTCGGCCAGGTCCTGCGGCGCAACGTCCTCGGTCTGGACGCGGTCGGGCGTCTGGGCGGCGACGAGTTCGCCGTCATTGTGCACAACATCGCCACACCCGACAATGCCGAGGCGGTCGTCCGGCGCATCATCACCGACCTGCAGACGCCGGTCCTGATCGGCGACACACCGGTCCAGATGCGGGCCAGCATCGGGATCGCGGTGTCACGCTCCGGCCGGCTCACCCCCGACGAACTGCTCCACCACGCCGACCTGGCGATGTACCAAGCAAAACAACAAGCACGACGCACCGCGACGACGGCCTTCGCCCACTACGAGAACGCGGCGGCGGCACCGGATCCGCAGCGGGCTGAGCGGGCGTGAGGTAGACGGCGAAGCGGCCCAGCCGTGTCCTCGTGCTCATCCAGACCCCTCCCGAGCCGGGACGCCACTTGACGGATGTCGATGTTATCGGTCACATCCTGTCGGCCGGTAGCTGCTGGATGTTTCACCGCACTGTCCACTACGTAGCGATCCCCGCGTCCTCGGACACGAGCGCCCGGATGCTCGGGTGGCCCCGGTCCGGCTACGCCGCCGGCCGGCTGCTGGCCGGCGACCCGGAGGTCAGCGCGGTGCTGTGCGGGAACGACGACCTCGCCATCGGCGTGATGCACGCGCTGCGGGACGCCGGCCGGCCGCTACCCGGAGCGGTCAGCGTGCTGAACCCGGACGAGCCGCCGCCGGCGGGGGTCGCCGCCCGACCAGAGCTCGTGGTCCGGGAGAGCACCGGCCCGCGGGCCCGACCGTAGAAACGCTCAGGAGGATCCGGCGGGTGCCGATACCAGGCCACGTGACCCCGGATGCTCAGTTCACCGTGCCCACCGGCGACCGCGACACCACGAACGCCGGCCGCAACCCACCCGACGGGGCGCCCGTACTGCGCCTGCACAAGGACGAAACCGGGATCATCCGGTACGCCGACAGCACCACCCGGGAGGTGTTGGGTTGGCAGCCCGAGGACCTCATCGGCCGGCGCTCGCTGGAGTTCATCCACCCGCGCGACCACGACGCGGTACTGGCCCAGTGGGTGCGGCTGCTCGGCACGCCCGGGAGCAAGCAGCGCTGCCGGGTGCGCCACAGTGACTCGTCCGGGCGGTGGGTCTGGGTCGAACTGGTCAACCACAACCTGCTGCACCACCCCACCTCACCGGTCGTACTCACCGAGATGTCCCCGCTGACCGAGGTGTCCGAGAACGACGGCGACTGGTACGTCACGCACCTGCTGCACCGGCTGACCGAAACGCTGCCGGTCGGCATCCTGGAGATCGACCGGGACTCCCGCACCGTGTTCACCAACGCCCGGCTGATGACGGTACTGGGGCAGCCGCTGTCCCGCTCCGCGCGGGAGATGTTCCGCGGCCTGGCCGAGGAGGACCAGCCGGTGCTGGAGCGCGCCCTCGACGCGGTGCTCGGCGGGCAGGACGTGGACATCGAAGTCGCGCTGACCCACCCCGAACTCGGGCAGCGGCGGTGCAGCGTGCTGCTGCGTACGCTCAGCGACCGGTCCGGCCAGCAGACCACCGGGGCCGTGCTCTGCGTGGCCGACGTGACCGAACAGGCCCGTACCCGCGAGGAGATGAAGCGGCGCGCGGCCCACGACGGCCTGACCGGCTGCCTCAACCGCGACTCGATCCTCGACGCGCTCACCGCCGCCCTGGGCGCCTGCACCGGCGGCGAGGACGACCGGGGCGTCGCCGCGGTCTTCGTCGACCTGGACCACTTCAAGGCGGTCAACGACGAACTCGGGCACGCCGCTGGCGACGAACTCCTGCGCACGGTGGCCGACCGCCTGCGGGCCACCGCCCGCGTCACCGACCTGGTCGGCCGCATCGGTGGCGACGAGTTCCTGCTCGTCTTCCCGCACACCGAATCCGGCCGGGCCGCGATGGACATCGGCGAACGCATCGCCAACGGCGTGACCGGACCGCTGGACCTCAACGGGGTGAAGCTCACGCCGTCGATCAGCATCGGTGTCGCGTGGTCACCCGACCCGCGCACCGATGTGGCTTCCTTCATCGCCGCCGCGGACGAGGCCATGTACCGGTCCAAACGCGACGGTGGTGGCAAGCCGGTACTCGCTACGGCTGGGTGAAGTGGTATCCGGCGTCGAGCAGCCGGGGTAGCGCGATCGTCAGTGCCTGTACGGTCTGCGCCCGGTTGCCGCCGCCGTCGTGGTCCAGGATGATCGCGCCCGGGTGGGTTCTGGTCAGGATCGTGTCGACGATGTGCGCCACCCCGGGCAGTGACCAGTCGCGGGTGTCGACCGACCAGTCCAGCGGCCGCATGCCCGCGTTGGTACAGGCGGCGATGACGGGTGTGGACCAGGTACCGCCGGGCGCGCGGAACAGGCGCGGGGATGGCGCGCCGCCGGCGGTGGCGATCGTCGTGCTGGTGCGTTCGATCTCGGCGCGGATCTGGGCGGGGGCCAGCGCGGTGAGGTTCATCGGGTGGGTGTAGGTGTGGTTGGCGATGTGGTGTCCACCGTCGACGACGCGGGCGGCCAGATCGGGATGGGCGGCGACATTCTGCCCGATCATGCAGAAGGTGGCCTTGATGTCGTACCGGGCCAGCAGGGCCAGCACCTTCGGTGTCCAGACCGGGTGCGGCCCGTCATCGATGGTCAGCGCGATGTCCGTCCCGTCGCAGGGCAGGTACTGCAGCGGGTTGCCGGGCTTGTGCAGGACGTCCGCGGAGGTGGGGCACACGCCCGGTGCCGGCCTGCCCGGGGCCGAGGGCGAGGGTGACGGCGCCGCGGCCGGTGACGGTGCTGTGCTCGCCGGCTGCGCGGGCCCGGCGGTGGCGTGTGTACTGGCGCACGCGGGCAGCAGCGCGGCCGCACCGAGCGTCAACAGGGCACGGCGGGTGGTGGATACGTGGTTCATGTCCGGTCCTGGTGCTAGTTGCTCGTGCCGGGGCGCAGGAGCGAGGTCAGTTGGTCCCAGGGCACCGTGGCCTCGATCCGGCCCGCGGCGAACGGGGCGAGGCTGCCCTGGTCGACCAGGCAACGCAGGCCGGCCGGGGCCGGGTAACACGTCAGCGGCGTGGTGGTACCGGCCTCGGACGGCCGCAGCGACACCGTGGCGAGGTCGAAGCCGGCCAGGGACCCGTCGGTACGGGAGGCCAGCAGCGCCCCGCGTACCACGGCCGTGGTCCGGCTGATGTCGGTGAACAGGTCGGTGGACAGCACCCGCGCACCCGTGGCGGTGTCGAACGTCAGCGCGAACGACTCGTTGAGCGGATGCTCCTGGCCCACCTCCATCGAGGTGTCGAACCGCACCGAAAGGTAGTGGTGCCAGGTGGCGGTGTCGGCCACGGTGATCCGCTCGGACATCGCCCGCGCGCTGGACCCGAACGTGATGCCCGCGTCCGACCGGTTGCGGAACGCGGTGACCGCATCGGCGAGGCTCGCGTCGATGACCCCGGACACGCGGGGGGCCGCCTGCGGGTCGGCCGCGGTGACCGCCGGCACCGGTACCACCACCGACACCCCGGGCGGGCTCACCGTGGTGGTACGGGTGCCGAAGGTGACGGTCAGCGGGGCCGCGGCCATCGCGGCCGCCCCGGCCGGACCCGGTGCGGTGGGTGCGGGTGCGGGCGCGCGGAAAAGGTGCGGGCCGACGAGGATGGCGGCGGTCGCGGCGGCCACCGACAGCACCGCGGCGGTGACGGGCAACCATCCGGTACGCCGGGCCCGCAGCGGCGGGAACGTCGCGGCCGGCCGCAGGTCGGCTTGCTGGATCTGCTCGGCATCCGCCTGGAACAATGCGCGCAGCCGGTCTTCGACACCGGTCATGTCAGGCTCCTCCCCCACACCGGCGCAGCGCGGACTCCAGCGCCTGCACCCCACGACTGGCGGTGGACTTGACGGTGCCGGGGCTGATCCCCAGCGTGTCGGCGATCTCGGCCTCGCTGAGACTGGCCCAGTACCGCAGCACCAGCACCTCGCGCTGCCGCCGGGGCAGCCGCGCCAACGCCTGCCGCAGCCGCTGCTGCTCGTCGGTCGCGAGGACCGCCGTATCCGCACCCGGCTCGGCATCGGCCACCGGCCAGATGTACGCCCGCGCGGTACGCCGCCGCCGCAACACCGACCGCGACCGGTTGACCACCGCGCGCCGCAGGTACCCCACGGCCGCGCTCTCGTCCCGCAGCCGGCGCCAGTGCGCGTGGACGCCCGCGAACGCGTCCTGCACGATGTCCTCCGCGACGTGCACGTCACCCACGAGGAACGCGGCCAGCCGCACCATGCTCAACCGTTGCTCGCGGTACAGGACGGTGAACGCGGAGTTCGCCTCCGGATCAGCGACCCGTCCCGGCAGCCGTACAACCAATACACCTTCTCCCGCCACCAACCCGCGCTCCTTCACCACACCACACAACCACCACCCATCCAGACGCCTCGGCGCCAACGAGGTTGCTTACGACTTTGTTGCACCGTCGAGCAGCGCGTTCAGCTTGTCCAGGGATTCTTCGAGGGCCGTGCCGACCTGGCTCTCCACCGCCCGGCCCATGGGCCCGACCAGGACCGCGCCGGAGAACTCCATCTCCAGCGTGATCCGGCTCCCGGCGCCGGCCGGCTCGATGAGGATGCGGCTCTGTGCCTTGACGCCCATCGGCGCGCTGCCCGCCGCCTCCAACCGGCTGGGCGCGGTCGCGGTCGCGACCCGCCAGGTCACCTCCGCCGACTGCCCCATGAGCTTCACCCGCTGCCGGTAACTCGTCCCTTCACCCAGGGTCGCCGGCACCTCACCCGCGAACCCCTCGTGCGGCACGAACCAGTCCGCATACCGCGGCAGATCCACCGCGACCTGCCACACCTGCCCCGGCGCGGCACCCATGTCCGCCGACTTACTGACCTTCGCCATCCCGTACCTCCATGTCATCCCCGACCCGACAACAGGTCGATGAGGGGTTTGTCCGCCATCCACACACCGGTCAAAGACGAGGCCACATGCGCGTTGTCGACCAGCAGGGTCACCCCGCTGATGCCCCGCGCGGCCCGGCTGTTGAGAAACACCATCACGTCGGCCATCTCCTCGGCCGTATGCACCGCGCAGCCGACCTCGGCGCGGTACTGCGCACCGAAGGCGAGCCACAGGTCGGCGTTGCCGCGCGCCAGCGGCGTATCGGTCGGCCCCGGGCAGATCGCGTTGAGCCGTACCCCCTGCCGCAGCATCGGCATCGCCCGCGTGGCCACGTACGCGTTGATCGCCTGCTTGCTGAAGGCGTAGTTGTTGGTGCCCTCGTGCGCGGCGACCCACGCATCCGCGGCGGCGTAGTCCACGGTCGCGAGGAAGTCCCGCAACCGGGTCAGGTCGGACTCCCACCCGATCCCGGCCACCGACGAGACGAAGCAGACGGCCGACCCGCGCGGCAGCCGCTGCTCCGCGAGGAGGCGCTCGACCAGGTACCGGTGCCCGATGACGTTGACCCGCATCAGGTCCGGACCGTCGGCGACACCGGCCGCCGAGTACACCGCGGCCACCGGTCCGTCCACAGTGGCCAGTGCCCGGTCGATCGACGCGGGGTCCCGCAGGTCCACGCTGACCGCCCGGTCCACCTCCTCGACGATCGGCGCATGGTCCAGCGCCACCACCCTGGCCCCGGCGGCCCGCGCCGCGCGTACCACCGCCGCACCCATACCGCTGGCGGCCCCGACCACGAGCACCTGACCGGACGGTGTCATGCCGGCTCCTCCTCCAGGTAGGCGTCGATCAGCTCCGCCAGCCCGTTGCCGACCCACGGGTCGTCGGTGAGCGGGGCGGCCACGGCGGCGAGGGCGGCCTCGCGTTCCGGTACGCCCTCCAGGGTCAGCCGGGCGGCGGCGACCAGTACCCGGGTCGAGGCCACCTCGCGCAGTCCCGGCGTATCCACCCGGCGGATGGCCTGCCCCAGCTGTACCAGGCGGGCGGCCAGTTCCGGAGCGATACCGGTCTCGGCGGTCAGCACCTTCTGCTCCACGTCGGGCGGGGGAAACCCGAGTTCGATGGCGACCATGCGCTGCCGGGTCGAGTCCTTCAGATCCTTCAGCACGCTCTGGTATCCGGGGTTGTACGAGACCACGAGGCAGAAGCCGGGAGCCGCTTCGAGGGTCTCGCCGGTACGGTCGAGCGGCAGCAGGCGCCGGTGGTCGGCCAGCGGGTGCAGCAGCACCGTGGTGTCCTGGCGCGCCTCGACCACCTCGTCCAGGTAGCAGATCCCGCCCTGGCGTACCGCGCGGGTCAGCGGGCCGTCCACCCACTCGGTCTGTCCGCCGCGCAGCAGGTACCGGCCCACGAGGTCGGCCGCGGTGAGGTCGTCGTGGCAGGCCACGGTGATCAGTGGCCGGCCCAGGTCATGCGCCATCGCCTCGACGAAGCGTGTCTTGCCGCAGCCGGTGGGTCCCTTGAGCAGCACGGCCATCCGCTGCCGGAAGGCCGCGCGGAAGATCTGCTCCTCGTGGGCCACCGGTAGGTAGAACGGACGGGTCACACTCTCTCCCCACGCCGGCCGACCGATTGGAACTAAGATTTGGTTTGGACCGTACCGGTTGCCGTACACCGCTGTAAAGGGTTGACCGCACAGCCGTGGCTCGCCTACCGTACCAAAAAATTGTTCCGAACCCTGAGTGGGACGATGGATTTCTCGTTACCCGCGGCCGCGGAGGAGTTCCGGGCCGAACTGCGCGCGTGGCTGGCCGCCCACCTGACCGGCAGCGTCGTCGCGGCCGGTCGCCGGCGCGGCGCCGACCCGGACGCGTTCGCACGGGTCCGGGACTGGAACCGGACCCTCGCCGACGCCGGCTGGGCGGCGGTCTCCTGGCCCCGCGAGTACGGCGGCCGGGGCGCGGGCCTGCTCGAACAGTTCGTGTACGCCGAAGAGACCGGCCGGGCCCGGGCGCCGCTGCCGATCAACGTCATCGGGATGAACAACATCGCGCCCGCCCTGCTGCGGTACGGCACCGACGAGCAGAAGCACCGCCTGCTGCCCCGGATGATGCGGGCGGACGACATCTGGTGCCAGGGCATGTCGGAGCCCGACGCCGGCTCGGACCTGGCCGCGCTGCGTACCCGCGCGGTGCGCGACGGCGACGACTTCGTGGTATCCGGGCAGAAGGTCTGGACCTCGCTCGGGCACCGGGCCGACTGGTGCCAGCTCTACGTGCGTACCACCCCCGAGGCGCCCCGGCACCGGGGGATCTCCTGCCTCATCGTGGACATGACGCTGCCCGGTATCGAGGCGCGGCCGCTGGTCACCCTGACCGGCGAGTCAGATTTCGCTGAGATCTTCTTCACCGACGTACGCGTACCGGCCGGCGCGCTGCTCGGCCCGCTCGACGGCGGCTGGCAGGTGGCTACCGCGACGCTCAGTCACGAGCGGGCCGGTGCCGCCGGCCTGCACACCGAACTCTCGGCACGGTTGGCGGATCTCGTGGCCGATCTCGCCGGAACGGGGCCGGACGGGGTGCTGGAGGACCCGTGCGTGCTGCGCGGGCTCGGCGAGCTGGCCCTGCGGATCAGCGGGCTGCGGGCGCTCGGCGAGCGGACGCTCTCGGCCGCCCTGCACGGCGGGGACGGCCTCGCCACCGCGGCCCTGGCGAAGAACGTCTGGGCCGAGATCGGGCAGGACCTGGCGGCGTTCGCCTTCGACCTGCTCCCTTCGTCGGCACGGTGGGCCGAGCACCGGCTGGCCGCGCGGGCGCTGACGATCGCCGGCGGGACCACCCAGATCACCAGGAACATCACCGCCACCCGCGTGCTGGGCCTGCCGCGGCCATGAACCTGGAGCTGACCCCCGAGCAGCTGGCGCTGCGGGCGACCGTACGCCGGTTCCTGGCCGAGCGCGCCGGCATCGCCGACCACGTCCGGCCCCTGCTGGACGACCCCGCCGGTACCACGCCCGGCGTCTGGTCCGGCCTGGCCGGCCTGGGTACCACCGGTCTGCTCGTACCGGAGCGGTACGGCGGCACCGGGATGGGCATGGTCGAGGCCGGTGTGGTACTCGAAGAGCTGGGCGCCGCACTGCACCCCGGGCCGTGGCTGTCCACCGCGGTCACCGCGGTCCGGGCGATCACCCGGGCCGGTACCGGCAGCGCGGAGGCGCACCGGCTGCTCACCGGGATCGCCGAGGGTAGCGCGGTCGTCACGGTGGGCCCGCTGCCCGCCGGGGACGAGCCGCTCCGGGTGGTCGAGCGGCCGGGCGGCACCGCGCTCTCCGGCCGGATCGACCTGCTGCCCGACGCCGCGGCCGCCACCGTCCTGCTCGTACCGGACACCGGCGGGCTGTTCGCGGTGGACCTCCGGGCGGCCGGTACGTCGCTGCTGCCCGTACCCGGCATCGACGGGACCCGCAAGTACTTCCGCTGCGACCTGGACGGCGCCCCGGCCCGTCGCGTGGGGGCGATGAGCCGGCAGCTCGGGCAGGCGCTGGTCGACGACGTCCTCGTCGCGCACGCCGCCGATGCCGTCGGAGCCGCACGGGCGCTCGTCGAGCTGACCCTCGCCCACGCGAAGGCCAGGCACCAGTTCGGGCAGCCGATCGGCGCGTTCCAGGCGGTAGCGCACCTGTGCGTCGGCATGTACGAGACCCTCGAACTGGCCCGCGGCCTCACGCTGCGCGCGCTCTGGGCGGCGGACTGCGCCGGCCCGGACGAGCGGCACCTGGCCGCGCTGCGCGTCAAGGCGTACGCGGGCCGGCTCGCGGCGGTCGGCGACACCGCGGTCCAGGTCTTCGGCGGCGTGGGCTACACCTGGGACAGCGACGTGCACCTGTACCTGAAGCGGCTGCTGAGCTGGAGCACGCTCTTCGGGGCGCCCGCCGGCTACCTCGGACAGCTGGGCAGCGATCTGGTCCGGTCCGTCGTCCCGCGCACGGCTCAGCGGTGCGGGGACCGGGACGGCCGCTGAGCCGGCGACCGCCCCCCGCGACGGTCCCGGACCGCTATCCCGCGGACGAGGGTGTCCCGGACGTGGATGAGGGCCACCCGCCGGCCCACCTCGGTCAGGATGTTCCCCGGGATCCAGTGCAGGCCCATCACGCACCGCGCGACCATCTCCAGCGACGAGCTGTCCCGCCGGATCTCCCCGGCCCGGATACCGTCCGCGATCAGGCGCTTCATCTGCCGCAGCCGCGTGCCGAACGACCAGCCGATGGCAGGGGTGTCCGGCGGGGACTGCCGCATCCAGGCGAGCTGGATCCGGAACTCGTCGCTGAACCGGTCCAACGCATTGACGTTGATCCAACTCAGCGCGTCCAGCTTCTCCAGCGGCGTGGACTCGGATCGCAGCACGCTCGTCCAGCCCGCGCCGACCTTCTCGCCGAACGACCGCATGATCGACATCAGCAGGGCGTCCTTCGAGCCGATGAAGCGGTAGACCGTGGTCGTCGGCAGGCCGGCCGCCGCGGCGATGTCGCGGGCGGTCGTACCCTCGTAGCCGCGGCGACCGAACTCGGCCCGGGCGGCCGCCCGGATTCTGGCCGCCTTGTCCGGCGGCTCGTCCACACTCTCGTCCGGCCAGCCCTGGATGACCTCGTCGGCGGCCGTGAAGGCGGCCGAACGGTCCAGTGTGGCGTCGGCCACGTCCGCGGTGGCCAGGCCGCCCAGCACGATCCGGCACAGCAGCGCGGCGGCGTCCTCGGGCGCCGCGTCGTGCCGGATCACGTCCAGGCCGATGTGCAGCATGCTCTGGCAGATCCGGTCGGCCAGGACCGGCAGGTCGAGGCCCGCACGGAACACCCGGGCCGCCCGGCCGGACCTGAGGATGTCCAGCATCGCCCGCTGGATCGCGACCGGCGGGCGGCGGGCCAGCCCGGCCAGTTCGGCGTTCTCGCTGGGCTGCTCGTAGAACGACATCTGCAGCGCGGCCCGGTGCTCGACGGTGAAGCGCGCGATGGCCACGGCCAGGTCTTCGAGGTCACTGACGGCATGGGCGCCGCCCGGCCCGGTGCGCTGGCGGCGGGCGAGTTCGGGCACCCGGTCGAGGTCGGTGTGGTACTGGCGCATCAGCTCCAGCAGGATGGCGTCTTTGGACTCGAAGTGGTGGTAGAGGCTCCCCGGCAGGATGCCGGCGTCGTCCGCGATCTGCTGCAACGACGTGCGCAGCCCCGAGGAGGCGATGAGCCGGGCCGCGGTCTGGAGGATCTCGTCCCGGCGGGTCTGGTCGGCGGCCGCGGGGCGCGCCGTCTCATCCAACCCGCGGGCACGCCGGCCGGCCCGCGCGGTCACCCGCGCGGATCCCGACGATCAGGGTGGGACGCACGGCTCGACATACCGAGCAACATAACTCATTGTACGGCCGGCCGGCCAACGCCACCCCGCACCATTGACGTCCACCGGAGCCTTCGGTAGCTTGGAACAGATATTTGGTCAACAGTGTGGAGTGCCCGCCGCCACCGGTGTGGCCCGCTGGAACCTGCTCGCGACGGCACTGGCGGGCCGCGCCGTGCACGTCGAGCCGGGCGATGGTCCACCGTGGACGGACGGCCGGACGATCCACCTCGATCCCGGTACCGGCCGGGACGACCAGCTCGCCGCCGTGGCCGTCCAAGCGTCGCTGATCGCGGCCGGTAGCCTGGCGCCGGACGTGATGGCGGCACTGGTACCACGGCCCGTCCTCGGCCGGCGCTACCTCGCGGTGGAAGGCCACCGTGCCCTCGCGGCCAACCGGGACCTGCTGCCCCGGGTGGCTCGCGGACTGCTCGACGAGTCCGTGGCACTCGCCGCGGGCTCCGCGTCCGGGTCGCTGCGGCTGGCGCGGAGCCGGCGGGCCGGCGCCGATCCGCCCGGGGTGTTCGGCA
>DATEJJ010000368.1:0-5850 GCA_035278125.1 Rugosimonospora sp. | reverse complement strand
CGAGCCCGTCGCGCAGCAGCGCCGCGACCGAGCGCAGCGCCACCGGGCCGAGCCCCGGCAGCAGCGCGCCGAGAAACGCCGAGGTGCGGCCGGACGTGGCGCGGCAGCGATCCCGCAACAGATCAACAAACTCCGTGGTACGCCGGGCCAGCCGGTGCAGCCCCAGCGGTGCCCGGCCGGCCACGTCCACGCTGACCCGGTACCCGGACGGGTCGGTGGTGACCTCCCGGATGAACGGGTACGGCACCTTCTCCGCCCCGCCCCGTACCGGCAGCACCACCAGCGCGTCGTCGTAGAGCCGCAGCTCCGCCTCGACCTCGTCGACCGCGCCCGGGAACACCTCCGCCTCGCCCACGCCGTCCAGCAGGAGAGTCTTCGCCACGCCGGTGGCCCGGGCGTCGGCCAGTTCGGCGAGCAGCTGGGTACGCATCGCGCCCAGCCGCAGCAGGTCGAGTACCGGCCCCTCGGCGAGCACCAGGCGCACCGCGTACGGCTCCGGCTCGCTGACCTCCACGATGCCGGCCGGCGGTACCCGCAGCACCTCACCGGTGGCCGGCGAGAGCACCAGCGCGCCACCGGCCATCGCCACCGAGCCCTCGCCCTCGTCGAGAACCTCGCCGGTACCCGCGAGCAGGCGGTAACGCACCGGTCAGCCCGACGCGGTGCCGCACTCGCCGCAGAACATCGCCCCGGCGGCGAGCTGGGTACCGCAGTTCGTGCAGAACTTCCGTACCGCCGCCGGCGCCGCGGCCAGGGCGCCGCCGCAGTGCTGGCAGAACTTCCCGCCGCCGGTCTCCATGTTGCACGCCGGGCAGCGGGCCGTGCCCTGGTCCCGGTAGTTCACGTCCTTGGTCCAGTCGACCTGCTGGATCTTGTCGTTGAGCTGGTTGATCTGGGCCGACGCCTGCATGCCGGCGATCTCCTGGTCCAGCTTGGGGGCGCACGCCGTGCACAGGCCGCGCTCGCCGTTCCAGCAGATCTGCCTGCACACCCACTGCCCGCAGCGGTGGCACTGCTCGAAGTGCACCTGCATCTCACCGGCGGCCTTGGCCAGCGCCTTGTCCCGGGTGGAGCCGCGGCTGCCGTCCCGCATCCACTCCGCGTCCCAGCCGAGCTGCGCCGCCTTCTGCCCCACCTCACCGCCGAGCAGGTCGCCGCCCATCCGCAGCAGCCGGCCGCCGAACCCGGTGACCGAGTGCTGGAACGACGAAGCGTACCCGTTGCCGCAGCGCATGCAGTAGAACTCGAACTGGTACCCCTCCCGGGTGGACCGGTCCTGGTAGTTGTTGGTGAACGGGACCATCGTCGCCATGTGCCGGCCGCTCCTTCGATCGACTGCCAGCCGCATTCAAGCACGGACCGACAACCCGTCGGGGTTCAGCTGGCGGGAACGCGACCCGGCGGCGGACCGAAGTGGCCGGACTGTCCCGATTACCCCCGGAGTACCCGCAGCGCCAGGTCGGGGCGGAGCAGCGACTGGGGCGGTGCGATGAGGTTGGTCACCCGGATGAAGGCCCGGGACAGCACCGGATCGTGCGCGCCGGCCGCGTGCAGCCGCGCGAGGTACCGGTTGACGAACCGCACCATCGCCGGCCGCTCCCCCTGTACCGCCGGGAACATCAGGTCGCCACCGGTCGCCACCTGCCAGGGCGCGTCGACCAGCGGCCGGACCGCCCGGAAGAAGCGCCGCGCGTCGTCGAAGGTGTCCCGCGCCCGCTCCGCCTCCAGGGCCGCGACCGTCATGCCCTGCCCGTACATCGGGTTGAAGCTGCACAGCGCGTCGCCGATGACGAGAAGTCCAGCCGGGAAGCGGCGCAGCCGGTCGTAGCGCAGGCGGGTGCTGCCGGGGTGGCGGTACAGCACCGGCTCGTCCAGCGCGGTGGCGCCGCGGATCGCGTCGGCCACGTACGGCAGCGGCAGCGTCTCCGCGAACGACTGGAACCCGGCACTGTCCACCGGCGGGTGGTCGCCGAGGATGCCGAAGAGGGTGACGATCGCGCGGCCCCGCTCCTGCACCTGGACCACGCCGCCGCGCGGGTGCGCCCGGGTCGGTCCGATGATGACCGCCAGGTCGCCGCCCAGCCGCTCCCGACCGAGGCGGTACTGGCGCGAGGCGTAGCCGAGGTCGACCACGAGCCGCTCCGCCGCCGGCGGCTCGTACCCCAGCTGGGCCAGCCAGCGGGGCGTCCGCGACCCGTACCCGGTGGCGTCCACCACCAGGTCCGCGGTGAGTACCTCCGCCGTGCTGCCCGCGGTACGCCGCTGCACCCGCGCGCCGACCACCCGGGTACGGGCGCCGTCCACCTCGATGCCCACCACGTCGTACCCGCCCCGCAGGCTGATCCCGGGCAGTCCGGCGAGCCGGGACCGCACGTAGCTCTCCAGGTACGGCCGGCTCAGCGCGAGCGCGACCAGGTCGGTCGGTACCTGCTTGAGCGCGTGCCCGTTCGCGCAGAAGCGCACGTCGCCCAGCACGTCGCCGATGGCCGCGCCGCCCGCGACGAGGTCCTCGGTGGCGCCGGGCAGCAGGCCCTCGATGACCCGCAGCCCGGTGGCGAGCAGGGCGTGCGCGTGCCGCCCCTGCGGTACCCCGCGCCGCGGCTCGCTGCCGACCGGACCGTCCAGCTCGTCCCGGTCCACGACGGTGACCCGGTCGAAGGCGTCGGCCAGCACCCGGGCCACCAGCAGCCCGGCCATGCCCGCACCCAGTACGACGGCGTGTGCCCGCATCCCCATCCCCCCTCGTGGGCTGGGGCGTGCCACGCCGTTCCATCCGCCGGCCGGCGGTTACCGCCTACCCTTTGCCGGTGCTGTGCACGCCGAACGACCGGCCCAGGGCGCGTGCTTCGGCTTCCAGTGCGGGGATGATTCCGCGGGTGAAGGGGCGGATGATGGCGTCGGCGAGCGGGCTGAGTACCAGGGTGCGGGCGGCTTGGACGGCGCCGATCGCGCGGGGTATGTAGATGCGGCGGCGGCGTTGTTCCAGTCCCTGGACGATGGCTTGGGCGCATTCGCCCACGGATACGGTGCCGCCCAGTGGCCAGGGCAGCTTGCGTAGTGAGGTGTCCAGTGCGGACAGGTCCTGGCGGATGTCGCGGACGAGGTCGGTGTCGACCCAGCTGGGGTGGGCGGTGCCGACCCGGACGCCCAGGTGTGCGGTCTCCTGCCGCAGGACGTTGCCGAACTGCTCGACGCCGGCCTTGGCGGCGCAGTACGCGGCCATCCCGGGCAGTGCGGTGAACGCGGCCGCGGAGGAGACGAGCAGGAAGTAGCCGCGGCTGGTCCGGACATACGGCAGGGTCGCGGCGACGGTCCGCACGACGCCGTTGAGGTTCACGTCGATGGTGCGGACGAGTGCGTCCGGGTCGCTGACGGCGACGGTGCCGATGTTGGCGATGCCGGCGTTGGCGACGACCGCGTCGATACGGCCGGTCGCCTCGACGGTGCTGCGGGCGGCCGCGTCCAGGGCGTGCTGGTCGGTGACGTCGCACTCGAACCACAGGTGCGGCCCGTGGCCCGGGCCGGCGGTGGACAGCTGCTCCGCGAGGCTGGCCAGCCGCTGGGGTTCCAGGCCGACCAGGGACAGGCGGGCGCCGCGGGCGGCGGCCAGCCGGGCCACGTGTTCCCCGATGCCGCGGGCGGCGCCGGTGACCAGGACGGTGCGGCCGTGCAGGGGTGATGTCATGACTGGCCTCCGGCGGGTGTCGCGGCGGGCACCGGCGTGGGCCGGGCGGCGGGGACGAATACGTGGTCGGCGGCGGGGAACCGGGTCAGGTGCAGCCGGTATCCGGTGGCGAAGCCGGGCCACAGGGTGGAGTTGCGGCCGGTGGCGTCCAGGTACCAGCTGTGGCAGCCGCCGGTGGTCCAGACGGTACCGCGCATCTTCGCGTCGATGCGGGTGGTGTCGCGTAGCTGGGCCGCGGGGGTCGGTTCGAGGGCGACCTCGTCGTGGCGGCGCAGGTGGTCCAGGGCGGCGAGCAGGTACCGCACCTGGCTTTCGATCATCAGGACCACGGAGGTGTGCCCGAGCCCGGTGTTCGGGCCGAGGAGCAGGAAGAAGTTCGGGAACCCGGCGACCGAGGTGCCCCGGTACGCGCGCATGGTGGGCGTGAACGCCTCGGCGAGGGTACGCCCGCCGCGGCCGTGGATGTGGCGGGTCATGGGCGGGTCGGTGACGTGGAAGCCGGTACCGAAGATGATGGTGTCGACCGGGTGCTCGGCGCCGTCGGCAGTGACGATCCCGCCCGGGCGTACCTCCCGGATCGCGTCGGTGACCAGGGTGACGTTGGTCCGGGTCATCGCGGGCAGGTAGTCGTTGGACAGCAGCACCCGTTTGCAGCCCAGGGTGTAGTTCGGGGTCAGTTGGGCGCGCAGCACCGGGTCGGGTACCTGCCGGCGCAGGTGCAGTTCGGCCAGGCGCTGCGCGAGCCGGTTGACCGGCGGATTCAGGAACCCGACGGCGGAGGCGTCGCGGGCCCAGTAGATGCCCAGCCGGGCCAGCCGCTGGGCACCGGGGATGCTGCGGTACGCGGCGTGTTCCAGCCGGCTCAGCGGGCGGGACAGCCGGGGCATGACCCACGCGGCGGTGCGCTGGAAGACCGTGACCTCGGCGGCGACCGGCTGGATCTGCGGGATGAACTGGATGGCCGACGCGCCGGTGCCGATGACCGCGACCCGGCGGCCGGTCAGGTCGTGGTCGTGGCGCCAGCGGGCCGAGTGGAACGTGGTGCCCGCGAACGTGGCCAGCCCGGGAATGTCCGGTGTGGACGGATCGCTCAGCGGCCCGGTCGCCGCGACCAGCACCCGCGCGGTGTATACCCCGCCGGAGGTCACCAGCCGCCACCGCCGCGCCGGCTCGTCCCAGGTCGCCTCCGCCACCGCGTGACCCAGCCGCAGGTGCGGACCCAACCCGAAACGTTGGGTACAGGCGCGCAGGTACGCCCAGATCTCGGGCTGGCCGGAGTACGAGTTGGACCAGCCGGGGTTCAGCGCGAAGGAGAACGAGTACAGGTTGGACGGTACGTCGCAGGCGCAGCCCGGGTACGTGTTGTCCCGCCACGTGCCGCCCACGTCACCGGCCTGTTCGAAGACGAGGAAGTCGCGGTACCCCCGCTGGGCGAGCCGGATCGCCGTGGCCAGGCCACCGAAGCCCGCACCCACGATCGCCACATCCGTGTCGGTGGCCGGGGCGGCGGGCCGCCCGTTGACCGGTTCGGGCGGCTCCTGGTCGGGCCAGGGTGGCGCACCGGTGCCGGTCACCCGGACGCCGCCCCACGGGTCGACCTCGGTCAGGCGTGCCGGCACCGCCGCGCCCGCCCCGATCCGCAGCGTGGCCACCGCCGTGCCGCGCCCGCCGCGTACCAGTTCGGCCAGCCCCGGGTACGGCGCGATGCGGCCGGCCCAGTGGTACCTGCCGTCCAGCGGTTCGACATGCCCGGAGAGGCTCACCTCGACCGGGCTGTCGACCTCGCCGGTGCGCAGCAGCGCCGGCCCGGCATAGTCCTCGGAGTCACTCACGGCGCTTCCTTTCCGCCGACGGGGGCCACGGTTGACGTCTCGCGGACGCCGGCGATGCCGTGCCACAACAGGGTGGTGAGGTAGTCGGTCAACGTGGCCCGGTCGATCGGCTGATCCCGCATGATCCACCAATCCCCCACCGTCTGGACCAGACCCACCATCCCGTACGCCCACGGCTCCGCCGGACCCGCGTCCAACCCCAGAGCCCGCAACCGCTCCCCGATCACCTGGGCCAGATTCGTCGCCACCGTCTGCGCTGACGCGGCGATCACGTGATGCACACCCTGGGCACCCGACTGGTGCACCAGCACCCGGTACAGATCCGGGTAACTC
>DATEJJ010000367.1:0-3250 GCA_035278125.1 Rugosimonospora sp. | reverse complement strand
CGCCGTGGGTGCCGCTGACCGGGGCACAGCGGGACGCGCTGCGCACGCGTACGGACGCGGTGCGCGGGCTGCTCGCCACGCCGCTCGTCGAGCCGGACGGGCTCGCCGACCAGTTCCCGCGCACCACGGGAGCCAGAACCGCAGGAGGTTGAGCCGCACCATGCCCAAGAGGATCGTTACCGCGCCGGACGCGGCGCCGGCCGGCGGACCGTACTCGCACGCGGTCGTCGCGGGCGACCACATCTACCTGTCCGGCGCCTGCCCGGTGCTGCCGGACGGCACCTGGGTGCGCGGCCCGTTCCTGGCGCAGGCGCGAGCGGCGTTCACGAACCTGCAGCGGGTCGCGCGCGCCGCCGGCGGTGACCTGTCGCAGGCGGTACGGGTCGGCGTGTACCTGCGCGACTACGCCGACTTCCCCGAGATGAACCAGGTGTACGTGGAGTTCCTGGGCACGGCGAACCTGCCGGCCCGGACCACGGTGCCGGTCGCACTGGACGGCTTCGACATCGAGGTGGACGCGATCCTCTACACGGGACCTTGACCCGCCGCCGGCTCCGGTATCAGCGGGAGGCCGGGCACCGGTGCCGTGCCGGGGATCTCGCCCCGGGCCCGCGCGGCCGGCGCCTCCTCGCGGGCGATGCCGGCGGCCAGGTACGCCTGGTCCTCGTCCAGCGTCTCCTGGCGCAGCAGCGCCCGGGCCAGCGTGTCGAGCTGGTCGCGGTGCGACCGCAGCGTGCTGACCGCCTCCTCGTAGCACTCGTCCACGATGCGGCGTACCTCGCGGTCCACCAGTTCCTTGGTGGCGGGGGCGACGCCGTCCAGGCCCAGCGGCGACTCCTGGCCGGGCGGCGGGAGCACCGTGACCGGGCCGATGGCGCCGGACATCCCCCACCGGCCGACCATCTGCCGGGCGATGTTGCTGACCTGGTCCAGATCGCTCTCGGCGCCGGTGGTGACCTCGCCGTACACGATCTGCTCCGCGGCCCGGCCGCCGAGCGCGCCGACGATCCGGCCGCGCAGGTACCGCTCGGAGTAGCCGTACCGGTCGGTGTCGGGGGCCTGGAACGTGACGCCGAGCGCCCGGCCGCGCGGGATGATCGAGACCTTGCGGACCGGGTCGGCACCGGGTGTGAGCATGCCGAGCAGGGCGTGTCCGGACTCATGGAAGGCGGTCCGCTCGCGCTCCTCGGCGGAGAGCATGATGCCGCGCACGGTACCGAGTACCACCTTCTCCAGCGCGTCGCTGAGGTCGGCCGCGGAGACCCGGTCGTGGCCGCGCCGGGCGGCCAGCAGCGCGCCCTCGTTGACCAGGTTCTTCAGGTCGGCGCCGACCATTCCGGGGGTGGCAGCGGCCAGCGACTCCAGGTTGACGTCCGGGCCGAGCGGCACGCTGCGCGTGTGTACCCGCAGGATCTGCGCCCGGCCGGCCAGGTCGGGCGGGCTCACGGTGACCCGGCGGTCGAAGCGGCCGGGGCGCAGCAGCGCCGCGTCGAGCACCTCGGGCCGGTTGGTCGCGGCCAGCACGACCACGCCCTCGCTGCCGGTGAAGCCGTCCATCTCGGTGAGGATCTGGTTGAGCGTCTGCTCGCGCTCGTCGTTGCCGCCCAGCGACGTGGCGCTGCCCCGGGCGCGGCCGATCGCGTCCAGTTCGTCGATGAAGATGATGGCCGGGGCCACCTTCTTGGCCTGGTCGAACAGGTCGCGGACCCGGCTCGCGCCGACGCCCACGATCATCTCCACGAACTCGGACGCGGACATGGAGAAGAACGGCACGTCCGCCTCGCCGGCCACGGCGCGGGCCAGCAGGGTCTTGCCGGCGCCGGGTGGCCCGGACAGCAGCACGCCGCGCGGGATCTGGGCGCCGAGGCGGCGGTACTTGTCCGGGTCGCGGAGGAAGTCGACGATCTCGGTGACCTCGCTCTCCACCTCGTCGATGCCGGCCACGTCGGCGAACGTGGTGCGCGGCGCGGTGTCCGGCTGGTACAGCCGGGCGCGCGAACGGCCGATGCCGCCGAGCCCGCCCAGCCCGCCGCTGGCCGACGCGGCCCGCCGCCAGAACCAGACCAGCAGCCCGACCAGCAGCAGGGTGGGGCCGAACCCGACGATCACCTGCTCCCACAGGGGTGCCGCCTGGTCCGGCGGGTTGGCGTTGACCTGTACCCCGTTCGCCTGCAGCTTCTGGAACAGGTTGTCGTTCGCGAACGACGGGCGTTGGGTGGTGAACCGGTCGACCTGGGCGGCGTCCTTGGTGTCCTGCGGGTAGGCCACCTTCTTGGTGAACGTGCCCTCGATGGTGTCGCCGGTGGACGTGATGTCCTTGATGTTGTTCGTGTTGACCTGGCTCAGGAAGAAGGTGTACGAGACCGTCTCCCGCGGCGACGGGTTCAGCAGCACCGACGAGACGACCCAGTTGAGCAGCAGCAGGCCGACCAGCAGCAGGACCAGCCGGGCCCAGCGCGGCTTCTGCGGCGGCGGTGCCTTGCCGTCCACACCCTCCACCCGCCACGGTGGCGTGGCCGGCTGGTCGCGGCGCAGCCGCTGGCGGATCCCGCCGTCCGTGGACCCCCGCTCGGCCGAGCCGTCCGGTGGTACCTGTGGCCCTGGCGTCCCCATACGCCACCTCCTCAAGGCGACGAGCCCCGATCAAGTCGTACGCCGCGGGACCGCCCTGGGCAACCCGACCCCCGCGCCACTTACCCGGAGTACCTTCTCCGTTTGAACGGTACCGGCAGGGGACCACCGCCCTTCTAAGCGCATTCTCAGCATTGCTGTGTCCCGCGACACGGCGGCATATATGGAGATGCTTCTCCACTTAGCCGGCCTGTGCGAGGATCGTCGCCATGTCGCTGACCCGCGGTGCCGTACGCGCCGGTGCGCTGGCCTGAGGTGCGGCAGGTCGCCGGCCGGATCCTCCGGTACGCCCGCCACCCGGTGCTGTCCGCACTGCTGCCGCGCGGCTGGCGGTACCGGTTCACCCGGTGGCAGGCGCGGCGCGTACTGGCGATGGCGCGGCGCACGTACCGGGAGTACCAGGAACTGATGGTGGGGGTCCCGGGGCTGGACGGCGCGACGGCGGCCCGGCTGCGACCGGCGCTGCGCGCCTTCGCCGTGCAGGACGCGGCGTTCGAACGGTCGCCGTGGTGGTGGGGGTACGCGGCGCTGCGGCTGCTCACCGCGCTGGCCTGCGTGGTGTTGCCGGCCGCGGTCCTGGCCGACCGGTTCCTCGCGCACGGCACCGCGGCGCGGGTGG
>DATEJJ010000366.1:0-3823 GCA_035278125.1 Rugosimonospora sp. | reverse complement strand
GGCTGGACAGCACACTGCCACCACGGATCTCCTCCGGCGCGCGGTCACTCACCAACGTCACCTCACAACCATGCCGAAGCAGCCCCAACGCCAACTGACACCCCGACTGCCCCGCACCAATGATCGCGACCCGCACCATCCGCCGCTCCTTCTCGCACCGTGACACACCACCAAAAGACAAACCAACGTCACACGGCAGCCTGGTTCGCCCGGAGACCGAAGCACCGACGGTCGAGGGGGCCGGGTGCAGTCAACCGTCGCCCCTCGACCCGTCGCATCCATAATTTGTATTACTAAGTACAACTCGTGTCAAGTGCCCGCGGGGCTCGAGCGCCAATCGAAGCCCTCCGTGGTAGCGCCGGCGCGTTGGTGGCGCGCAAGTTCGCTGCCCTCGTCGGATTGACCGGGGGTACCCCGGTCAATCCGACCCGACCGGCTTCGTCGAGGCCGCGGCCCGTGCTCGGGTTCGCCGCGCGTGTACAGTCCGGAGCGGGCGCTGGCCCGGCTGCTGATCCAGACCGGCCGGCCGCACGTCCGAGCTGACCGTGCCGGACCAGACCGAACTGTCGCAGGCTTCTCGCCGTGCGTGCCGCCCGCCGCGGCGGTGAGTGGGACGATGACCGCAGATTCCTGCACGTAACCTGGGCGGTGCTGTTCCGTCTCGGCATCGTTGAGGCGACCCCAGCCAACCGGTGCCACCGCGACCCCACTGACCGCGGCCCACCACATCGGCGGGGTGCCCGGCTGGCGTCCCGCCGGCTGGGCGACTACACCGCAGTCTTGGCCGACACCCATGCACCGTCCATGCGCGACGGCATAGCGATCCGGCTGACCCACTTCGGCCGCCACCTGGCTGGCGTCGACCCCAACCCAGGCCCCAGGTCCAATCTGGACCGTCAACGCCACATCGAGCTCTGCCTGGCCGGCAATCGATCTCGACCGGGGAGCAACCGCAACCGGGTCACGATGCCTCCAACCGTGCGACGGCCGCGGCCATCAGCTGTGGGCAAGCGTGCCCTGCCCTCGCACCCCAGGTACTGCCGCTTCACCCCTCACGTCGCGACGCCCGCCTTGGCCTGACCCGTCTCGTCCAACGCCGCGATCCGCAACCCCCGCCGCCGGCCGCGACCCGCCACGGCGTCCAAGCGGGTGACCGCGAACCGGCGCACATTACTGGCCACCCCGCCGTGTCCCACACCGCCCGGTTGAGCAGCCGCTGGGTACGATCCGGCGCACGGTCCCCAGCATGCTGCGCGATCGTCCACCCGTTACGTTTGGGCATCTGGCTGACCAACGCCGACAGGTACCCGGCCCGCATGCTGCCAGGTCTGCGTCCGCGCGAAACACGACCGTAGCCGCCCCAGCAGTTCAGCCCGTGCCCGCACCACACACCCAGCCGCTATCCTGGCAGCAGCAGCCGCCTTCGATTCTGTTGTCTTCACACACATGATCAACAGGCGGCTGCGCCCATCTCACACCTGGACCGGCGCATCCCGCGAGGTCAGACCGCTGTTGGCGGCTGCCGTACTGATATGTAGAGCAGGTTTGTCAAGAGGCATGGCTGAAATGGCGTCCGGACAAGGGGTTCCGGGCGCCGTTGTTGGACATTGGGGGCCAGGCGGTGCGACCGGTCGTGAGCGTGTCGTTGGCGACGCGCGGTCAGACTGATATACGCGGATTGGTTACCTGCAGGACGGGCTGTTCGGCTGGAGCGTCACGCGGGTCTAGGAATAACGAGCGTGGCACCGCACAGCGGTGCTGCTCTTAGTACGGTCGCGGATCGCTCCACGCGCTGCCACGTCCGGCCGGCACCGCCTGGCTGCTCATGGGTGGTGCGGTCAGTCCTCCAGGACCGCCAGCGACCAGCACCAGCCGGCCAGCTCACGAGCGACGGCGACGTTGGCAATCACGGTCTTCTTCTTCCGGGCCACGAAGGTCTGCCACCGTTGGTGCAGCCGGTGGTTGCCGGCGTGGCCACGGGCCTTGGCCGCCGGCGTGGCCAGCTGCCACCGGGCGCGGATGGCCGCGCCGGGGTGACGGTACTCGCGGCGGTGATGCCACGCGGCCTCGACGAGCAGCCGACGGGCGTGGGTGTTGCCGGCCTTGGTGATCGAGCCCTGGGAACGCTGCTGCCCGGAGGACGACTCAGTGGGCACCAGACCGAGGTAGGCGCCGATCGTGGCCCCGGTGAACCGGTGCCAGTCCCCGATCTCCACCGCCAACCCGAACGCGGTCAGGATGGACACCCCGCGCAAACAGCCCAGCCGACGCACCACCTCGGCGTGTTCACCGCGGGTCGCCATCTCGATGATCGCCTCATCCAGGCGGCTGCGGCGGTCCAGGGTCAGCAACATGGCCTCCAGGTCAGCATCGAACGCGAGCTGGACACCGCGCTGATCAAACCGCTGCCCGCGCAGCCACGTCTCGTGCACGCCGTTCCAGGGATGGCCGCCACCGTAGACGATGCCGTGGCGCAGCAGCAGCTTGGACACCCGATGCCGGCAACGCATCAGATCACCCCGCGTATCCTCCCGGGCCCGGACCAGGTCCCGGGCCGCCTCCTGCTCGATACTGGGGACCCGGACCTCAACGAGCTGGTCCATCCGCAGCAACCGAGCCAGATGCAACGCGGTTAACAGGTCGGTCTTGATCCGATCACCCGGTGGCCGCGTCACCTTCGACGGTGCGGCCACCACACACCGCACCCCGGCCGCGGTCAACTGCCGGGCCAGCTCGAATCCCGTCGGCCCCGCCTCGTACGCCACCGCCACCGGCGCCGGCAACTCCCGTAACCAGCCCAGCACCGACTCCGCCGACGGGACCAGCCGCTGCCGCACCACTCGGCCGGTCACCGTGTCCAGGCCACAGGCCACGATCGACCGTGCGTGCACGTCCAGCCCAACACTCGTACGCTCAATGAACACCGGGGCCTCCCGCAAATGTCGGCACTACCGACGGGGTCCACTCCCCGCCGGCAATCCACGTCAGGTTGCGAGTGGGGCCCCGGCCCGGTCAACCGGGCTGCTCATACCGTCTAGATGATCTCTAAGCCGCGGGAACCCCGGAGTTGGTAGACACACGGGCGCGGAAATAGCGACAATCACCTGCGAAAATCGACCATCATCGCGATTAGCCCGTGCGCCCACACGGGCAGCCCATCTTGTCCGGATTTAACCAGAGCTAACCAGGCATAAGCGACGACCATTGCTGCCCCGGCGCACGCTCAATGCCGTGTCGACTGTGTTGGCGCACTCGGCAAGCATCGAAGCACGTCGACGATCGGACGGGGATCGCATAGGGACCCACGTCGGCGACCAGCCCAACGGCGAATAGCCGTACCCGGGCAGATGCCGACTGCATGACCACACCATCACCACGGCGCGACCTTCATAGCAAGCCGTCACCTGCAGGTCGTGTTACTACACTCTCGGCCCGAGAGCCGGCCTCGCCGTACTTCACAAATCGCTGACCAGCAACAACTCGCGGCGGATCATGCGTGTGTGCCCACGAACTGCGGAACAGCGGGCGGGAGGGGGCGACGGAAAGGCCCTGCCTCCGGCAGGGACCTCGCTGGCGGCCTACCGACGTTACGCACGGAACTGCGGGAGCCGGCGGGTGCGAATCCCGCCGGCTACCCGGAGGGGCCTGTGGGCGAGATTCCCCAGGGCGACCCGGCAATGGCTAGCCGGTGGCCACCCGGTTGCGCCCCCCGCGCTTGGCCTCGTAGAGCACCCCGTCGGCCACCTTGATCAGCTGGTCGGCCAGGCCGCCGGGGACCGGCACCGTGGCGGTCACGCCGACGCTGATCGTCACGATCCCGCTG
>DATEJJ010000365.1:0-2551 GCA_035278125.1 Rugosimonospora sp. | reverse complement strand
TCGGTGAGCACCGTGGCCAGCGCCCCGAGCAGGTTGCCCTCCCGGGTGAGCGGCTCAGCCAAGCTGGTACGTCAGCACGAGCGGCATGTACGGGTAGTCCGCGTGGGTCGAGACGCTGGTCAGGGTGCCGGTCAGCCCGGCGAGGTCGCCGGTGGCGTCGACCACGCGGGATTCGCTGCGCGCCGAGGCGCCGTCGTACCCGCCCTCCCCGGCGAGCACCAGGGTGCCGGTACGCCCGTCCAGGGTGCCGGTCAGCGACATCAGCGAGGTGTACGTGCCGGTGCCGTCGGGGCGGTAGTACAGCAGGGCCTCGAAGGTGCCCCCGGTCAGTTCGGCGGTGCCGGCGAGGACCACCTCGGCGCGGGCGAACTTGGTGCCGTCGGGCAGCTCCCGGTACGGCTTCTCGTCCCAGGACTTGATCTCGAGGCGGGTCTCCAGTGTCGTCATGCCCCGCATCATATGTGTGAGTCAGTCAAATGTCTCGCGTGCTATCCTTAGTACAAATGTACGAACCTGGGTGGTGTCGCCCGTGGACTGGAGCGAGGACCAGCACCGGCTGGTCGAGTACGAACGGGACTGCGCGTACTGGCAGGGCTTCCGGGACGGGTACGCCCGCTGCGACGCGGACCTGGTGGCCGCGCTCGCCGATGCGCTGGGCGGCCCGGGCTGCCACGACTACCGGGACGCGGTCACCCGCCACCACCACGAGCTGGACCGCCGCCAGGCGCGCGCCGCCTGGGACGCCACCGCCCACCTCCCCCGCCCCGGCGACTACCGAGGCGGGTAGCGCGGTAGTGGGGGTCCTCAGCCGACCTCGTCCTCGTCCTCGCCCTCGCGCTGCACGTAGGTCTGCGCCATCGCGGCCTCGTCCTCCTCCGGCGCCTCCTCCCGCTGCACGGTCGCCTCCTCCAGCCGCTGGGCCGAGGCGGGCGCCGGAGCGGGTCCGGCAGACATGACGGTGTCCGCGGTGGCCACCGCCTCGCGCTCGAACCGGTCCGACGGGTCGCTGACCTGCACCCCGCCGCCCGCGTCGGTACCGTCGACCGGGCCGTTGCGCTGCTGCACCACGTGGGTCAGCTCGTGCGCCAGCGTGTGCCGGCCCTGCTCCGAACCCGGGTCGAACCGGTCCTGCTGGAACACGATGTCCGAGCCCACCGTGTACGCCTGCGCGTTGAGCGACTTCGCCGACTCGTGCGCCGCCCCGCCCGTGTGTACCCGCACGTCCCCGAAGTCCTGCCCGAACCGCTGCTCCATGTCGGTACGCGTGCCCGCGTCCAGCGGCTGCCCGCCGCCCGAGCCCACCACGTCGTGTACCGGCGAGCGCTCCTCGCCGTCGAGCAGCGAGCCCACCTGCTGGTTGCCGATCATCCGTTGCAGCCCCAGCAGCCCGGCGGCGCCCAGCACGTCGGTACGCCCGGCGCTGGCCGCCCGGCCGGTCAGCTCGTCGCCCTCGCGCTCGATCCGGTCGCCCTTCGGCCGCAGCGCGCCCTCGGCGTCGTGGTCGTGCTCGTACCCGCGCATCGCCGCCCCCTGGTTCCGGAAGTCGTCCGGCCCAGTCTGGCCCGCGGGAAAAGCCCAGGCCAGGACGCGGGCGCCGCCCGGCGGGCAGGCCGCGCCGCCCGAAAGGGCAGTCAGGAGGCGAGCGCCAGGTACGGCCCGAATTCGCGCTCCAGGCAGAGCCGGCCCAGCTTCCGGTACTCGCGGGCCACCCCGCCCACCACGTCGGCCATGGTGACGGGCCGGCCCGCCTCCGCCGCCAGGTACGCCGCGGTGATCGCGGCCGAGCGGATGTGCCCGCCGGTCAGCTCGAAGCCGGCGGCCAGGAAGTCGAGGTCCACGTCGGTGGCGCGGGGCATGGCGGCGCCCAGGCAGCGGTCCCACAGGCTGCGCCGCAGCGCCTCGTCCGGCAGCGGGAAGTCGATCATCATGTCCAGCCGCCGGGTGAACGCCTCGTCCAGGTTGGCGCGCAGGTTGGTGGCGAGGATGGCCAGCCCGTCGAAGGTCTCCATGCGCTGGAGCAGGTACGCGCTCTCGATGTTGGCGTACCGGTCGTGCGCGTCGCGTACCTCGGAGCGCCGCCCGAAGATCGCGTCCGCCTCGTCGAACAGCAGCACCCCGTTCACGCCGGCCGCCTCGACGAAGATGTGTTCCAGGTTCTTCTCGGTCTCGCCCACGTACTTGTCCACCACGGTCGCCAGGTTGACCGTGTACAGGTCCATGCCCAGGCCGGCGGCGATCACCTCGGCCGACATGGTCTTGCCGGTACCCGAGTCGCCGGCGAACAGCCCGGTCACCCCGCGCCCCCGCCCGCCACCCGGGCGCATCCGCCACTCCTCCAGCACCAGGTCGCGGTGCCGGGCCCGGGACGCCAGCTCGCGCAGCTGACCCAGGATCGGCGCGGGCAGCACCAGGTCCGCCCAGTCCACCGCCGGCTCGGTACGCCGGGCCAGCCGCTCCAGCCCGGCCGCGTTCTGGCTGCGCGCCCCGTACCGCAGGTGGGCCGGCCCGACCGGGGTACCGTCCGACAGCGCCGCCAGGCTGGCCGCCTCGG
>DATEJJ010000364.1:0-8967 GCA_035278125.1 Rugosimonospora sp. | reverse complement strand
AGCTCGGCCCCGGGCCGGTCCGCGTGCTCCGGCCGGAACACGGTCACCGGCCCGGCCAGCCGCAGCGCCAGCGCCGCGCTCGCGGCGAAGTGCATGGCCGCGTACGGCGAGGGCGCCCGGTCCAGCCAGGGCAGGTGCCGTTGCACGATCTCCAGCGCCCGGGCCTGGTTGCCGGTACGCGCGCAGAACCGCGCGTGCTCGCCGATGTCGGCCAGGTCCGACAGGTTGGACCGGATCAGCAGGTACCCGCGCCGGTGCGCGTCGCCGGCCCGCTCCGCCCGGCCGGTGCGCAGGTACGGCACGAGCAGCGTGGTGAGCAGGTTCTGCGGCTGCTCCGAACAGGTCGGCGGCGCGGCGAGGACCGGCTCCGCCAGGCGTACCGCCTCCTCGTCCCGGTCCACCTGGTGCAGCCAGCGCGCCTGCCCGCTGGGCGTGCAGCCGGCGCAGTCGGACAGCGGGTCGGCCGGGGTCACCCGCCACCGGTCGAACCAGTCCTGCGCGGCGGCCAGGTCCCCCACGTGCTCGGCGACCAGGTGCCGGTACTGGTACACCGCGTTGGCGCCGTGCCCGGTCTCCCGGTACCGGCGCTCCATCTCGTCCAGCACCGCCTCGGTACGCGCCAGCGACACCTCGGGCACCTTGAACATCGCCAGCACCATGTACTTGAAGTGCCACAGCAGGGTGTGGTGCCAGCGCCGGTACCGCTCCGGGTCGCGGTCGTGCTCGGCCAGGCACCAGGAGAAGGTGACCACCGACCGGGCCGGCTCGCCGCCGTACACGTACGCGTTGGTGCACAGCATCCGCGCCTGGAAGGACAGTTCGTCCAGGTGCGCCGCGTCGGCGTGCGCCATGGCCTGCTCCAGCACGGCGGTCTTGGCCGCGCCGTAGGGCATGCGCTCCGCCTGGCCGAGCAGCTCCCGGACCCGCTCCCGCGTCATGACGCCGGACCGCCCAGCGCCTGTTCCAGCAGGGCCAGGAAGGAGCGGTTCAGCACGGCCGCGTCGGCCGGCCGGATCGGGTGGTACCCGAGCAGCAGCGCCTGCCCGTACAGCGCCTCTACCGCGAGCCGGGCCACCGCCGGGTCGGGCAGCGCGGTGATCCGGCGTACCAGCGGGTTGCGGTAGTTCAGGGTCAGCTGCGGCCGCAGGTCCGGCGCCCCACTGTCCAATGCGGACAGTACGTCGGCCCAGAGCGGGTCCACCCGCTCCCGGGTGGCGCGCAGCTCCTGGTGGAACGCGGTGGTCCGGTCGGTCAGGTACAGCGCAGGCAGCCGGCTGGGCTCGAAGGAGCGGACCACCACCTCGCAGCCCAGCGGGTCCAGCGCCCGCTGCGCCGCGGCCAGGAACGGGCGCATCGCCAGCTCCACCGCGGGGTCCACCGCCTCGAACCGGGTGGACAGGCCCATCGGGTCCAGCCGCTCGACCCGTACCTCCCGGTCCAGCACGCCCAGCCGCTCGATGATGTCGGTGTCGTAGGTGTACCCGCCGTTGACCAGCGGCACGTCCTGGGCGGCGGCGACCGCGGCGATCTGCCGGAACTGCTCCAGCGACGCGGTGTACCGGACCAGCCCGTACCGGTCGCGGAACTCGGCCAGCGTCATCCGGCCCACGTTGGTCTCCACCGGCCACCAGTGGTCCACCAGGCGCAGCATCTCGTCGTCGTGCAGCGCGAGCGCCTTGACCCCGAGGTGGTGGATGGACAGGAACTCGCCCAGCCGGGCCGGTTCCCGGGCGGCCAGCCGCACCAGCCAGCCGCGCAGCTGGTCGCCGAGGGCCTCCCGGGTGGCGGCGAGCAGGCTGTCCTCGTACAGCGCCTCGCGGCTGGCGGTGGGGCGCAACTCGCCGGCGTCGACCACGCAGCGGGCGAAGAACGCCCAGTCCGGCAGCAGCCCCTCGGCGCTCTCAGCGAGCAGCATCCGCTTCAGGTACACCCGGTGCCCGGCGCGCGCGGCCGGGTTGGCCGGCGCCGGCAGCACGTACGCCACGCCGGTCAGGCCCGCCTCCGGTACCCGCAGGTCGATCACCTCGAACGGCTCGGCGCCGAGCACCTGCCGGGCGTACCCGCGGGCCGCGCCGTGCTCCGCCGCGTCCCAGGGCAGCGGGCCGGACAGCACCACGGACTCCCCCACGGTCACCGGTACCGGCAGGAACCCGCCGTACAGCCGGACCAGGTCGGTCACGTTCGCCTCGCCCAGCCAGTGCTCCGCGTCCCGGCTCGGCAGCAGGGTCACCGTGGTACCCACCTCGGCCCGCTGCTCCGCCGGCAGGCTCACCTCGTACCGGCCGTCGGCGTACCCGGTCCACGCCACGGTCGGGTGGCCCGCCGCCCGGGTCCGTACCCGGATCTCGTCCGCGACCAGGAAGCAGGAGAGCAGGCCGATGCCGAACTGTCCGAGAAACTCGTGCCGCGCGAAGCCCAGATCGTCCCGTTTGGAGCTGCGCCCGATGGTGGCCAGCAGCTCGTGCACCGACGCCTCGGACAGCCCGATCCCCGTGTCGTGTACCCGCAGCGTGCCGTCGCCGGTCCGCTCCGCCGGCTCGAACCAGATCCGGCCGGGTGCCGCCGGTTCCGCCACGCGGCGCGCGGTGATGGCGTCCACCGCGTTCTGCAGCAGCTCCCGCACGTAGACCCGGGGACTGCTGTAGAGGTGGTGGCTGAGCAGGTCCACCACGCCCCGCAGGTCGACTTGAAAGATCCTCTCCATCGTCGCAGAGAGTACTACTAAGTCGCCTCGGGGTGGCGTCCGGTTCCGGACCGCCGTGGCATGCTCGACGGGTGCCCGCGATCCCGCCCGCGCTCGCCCGCAACGCGGTCGGGGCCTGGGCGGACGCCGGCCGGCGCTGCCTGGACGAGCTGCCCGGGATGATCCGCCAGGTGGCCCGCAACCGGGACCTTACGGTGTGCGAACCATACCCGTTGAGCTACCACTGGGTGGCACCGGCCACCCGGGTGTCCTGAGCCGGCCGCCTACCCCGGCACCCCCGCGGCCAGCCCGAGCCCTTCGTGGGTACGCGCGATCAGCGCCGCGTACGCGTCCACCATCCGGGTGTGGCTGAACCGTTCGCGGCAGCTCTCCAGTGCCGGCCCGTACTCCGCGCGGCGCTCCACCGCCTCCGTCCACGCCGCGGCGATCGCCGTACCGTCGGACGGCGTGAGGATGCCGTGCCCCGCCACGATCCCGGCGCAGTCGCCCACGTCGGTGCTGACCGGTACGGCACCGCACATCGCGCCCTCGATCAGGCACAGCGGCGCCGCCTCGCCGAAGGACGACGTCAGCGACACCACGTCGGCCGCGGCGTACACCGTCTCCATGTCCCGGCGCAGCCCGAGCAGGTGCACCCGGCGCAGCAGCTTGGGCGCGTCCGCGAAGTACTCCTCCAGATCCGTGCACAACTGGGCGTTGAGCCGGCTCATCCCCGCACCGCACAGCAGCACGTGCCCGGCCCGGTCGGCGTCGAGGAACGCGCGGGCCGCGCGCAGGAACAGCGGCACGTTCTTCATCAGGTCGTACCGGGCGGCGAACACGACCACCTTCGCCTTCGGCGGTACCCCGAGGGACCGGCGCAGCGCGGTGCGCTCCCTGGGCGGTACCGGCCGGAACCGGGCCAGGTCCACCCCGTTCGGGATGACGTGCAGCAGGTCCCCCGGTACCCCCGCGGCCTGGTACGCGGCGCGGGTGGACTCGGCGCAGCAGATACCCGCCACCACGCGGCCCTCCGCCACCGCGACCCGCAGGTCGGCCAGGGCCGCCGGGTGGTGCTCCGGATCGGACCGGTGCAGGCAGACGATGACCGGGCGCCGCGGGAAGCCGTGCTGGTTCACCAGGTACAGCGGCTGCTCCTTGAGCGACAGGATGACGTCGGCCCGGCTGGCGTACCGGACGGCCGTGGCCACCGCCGCGGCGGTCAGCGGCGCGACCCGGCCGGTACCGCCGATGCCGCGGCGCAGCGCGGCGACCGTCACCCCGGCGGCGCGCAGCACCTGGTAGCTCGCGTCGCTGTCCATCCGCTGCACCAGGGACTCCCGGCGCATGTCCCGGTGCATGCTCAGCACCGAGTGCGACTGCCCGCCCCGCGCCTGCAGGGCGGCCAGGACACCGCTGTGCAGGACCCGGGCGCCGCCCGCGAAGAAGCCCTCGTAGAGGGACAGGATCCGCAGCATGCCGCAATGATGAGGGGTGCGGGGAGCGGACGCGATGTCATTCCGGTGAACGCTATGTGCCAGGGTGGTGAGAAGGCGTCGGGTTACGCCGCGGCCAGCGTGGCCAGCTCCGCCGCGATCGCGCCGGCGTGCCGCGCCGCCCATCCGGCCACCACCCGGTCGGTATCGGCCAGGTCCGGCTCCAGCAGCGCCACCGCGGGCGCGGGTACCCGGGCACCCAGCTCGGTGAGCAGCGTGGCCAGCGCGGTACCCACCGCCTGCTGGTGCGCCGGCGACGCGGACACCGCCACCGGTACCGCCACGGTGGCGGCCAGCGCGCCCGCGCCGTACTGGTCCAGGAACACCTTCAACAGCCCGGTGTAGGTGCCCTTGTAGGTCGGCGTGGCCACGATGAGCAGCCGGGCGGCGCGGACCAGCCCGTGCGGATCGGGTACGCCCCCGCCGCCGTACGCCGGCTCGGAGCTGAAAGTAACACCGACGATGTCGGCCAGCTCCAGGGTGCGGCTGTCCCGGATCGCCAGGCCGGTACCGGCCAGCGCGGCGGCCACCGCCTCGGCCAGGGTACGGGTGCGCGAGCCGGTGCGCGGGTTGCCGACGAGGATGACGAGGTCGATGGGGTCCACGGTGGACATCGTTCACCCCGCGCCCGCCGGTACCCGCACCGGGGTCCGCCGCGCTCGTCCACTGTGGAGCGCCGGCAATGGATACCAATTGGTGGCAATTGTGGGTAGGCTGGCGCCTGACCGGAGGAGGCCGCATGGCCGGAGGGTGGCACGCGCCACTGCGCCACATCAGGGGCGCCGACCTGAGCGGCGAGACCGCGCAGACCGCCGGGATGGCGCGGCGGGAGGCGGTCTCCGGCCGGACCGTCGGGTCCGTGAAGGTCTGGATGGGACAGACGCACGTGGCACCCGGCACCGCGTCCGGCGACCACCACCACGGCGAGGCGGAGACCGCCATCTATGTGGTATCCGGCCGGCCCGTGTTCGTCTTTGCCGAGGGCGGGTCCGAGGTGCGCCTGGCGACCGAGCCGGGCGACTACGTGTTCGTGCCGCCGTTCACGCCGCACCGCGAGGAGAACCCGGGTGGCGAGGAGGCCGTCGTGGTCATCGCGCGCAGCAGCCAGGAGGCCATCGTGGTGAACCTGCCGAGCCTGTGGGCGGCGCCACCCGAACGTCCCGCGACATAGGACACTCCACATCGGCCACATCGGTGGCGCCTGCGGCGCGGCGCGCAACGGCTCCCCGTACGGCCGGTACCCGTGCCGCAGGTACAGGGCGCGGCTGCCCGGGCTGCTCGCCTCCAGGTACGCGGGTGTGCCCGCGGCGTCGAGCACCCGGTGCCGGTGTGCCAGCAGGGCGCTGCCGAGCCCGGCGCCTTGCCGCCGCGGCGTGACCGCGAGGAACACGAGGAACTCGTGCGGCGGTTCGGCGGGGTGGGCGTGGTGCATCGCCCCGTCCAGCGCGCGGAACCGTTCGGTGTACCCGCCGCACGCGGCGGCCAGCCGGGCGTCGTAGTCGGGGATGTCCGGGACCGGCGTCGCCGGCAGCCACACCGCCACCGCCGTACGGTCCGCGGTCAGCTCGACGGTGCCGTACGCGAGCGCGTGCTCCACCAGGATCCGGAAATCGGCCGCCAGTACCGCGCGGCGCGCACCCGCGTCCGGTACCAGCCAGTGCGACAGCTCCAGCGCGGTGAACGCCCCGGCGACCAGCTCCGCCACGGCACCGGCCTCCCCCGGCCCGGCGGCCACCACCCTCACGCGCCGACCCGTTGGTACGACTGGGGACTGACCGCGCGCAGCAGCACTGCCCACAGTAGACCGAACGCGATCGCCAGCGCGTAGCCGAGCGGGAACCACCACGCGGCCGGGTGCCCCGGCGGTACCCCGAGCAGCGTGCTGTAGTTGCGCACCACCAGGTACAGCACGCCGAGCAGCAGCACGAGGGACAGGCCGGGCGCGATGAGCCGGTGCCACAGCGGCTCCCCCGAGGTGTGCCGGCCGAAGAAGCCGAGCACGGCGCCGGAGGTGGCGGTGATGAGCACGAGCACGCCGAAGCCGCCGGTGGTACCCAGCCAGAAGAACAGCTTCGTCATCGGGTCCCAGCCGGCGGCGGCGTACAGGATGATGACGAGCAGCCCGACGGCGCTCTGCGTCAGGGATGCCACGCGCGGCGCGCCGCTGGCGGTGGTGTGCCGCAGTGCCGGCGGCAGCACGCCCTCCCGGGCCAGCGCGAACAGGTACCGGGCGACGAACGCGTGGAACGCCAGCAGCGCGGCGAACAGGCTGGTGAGGTACAGCGTGCGGCCGGCGTCGGCGAGCCGGCCGGGCGCCATGTCGAACAGCGTCTCCGGGCCCAGTTGCCGGGCGGCGCCGACGACCTGGGTGTCTCCAAAGTGGACAGCCATGGCCCAGCTGGCCGCCGCGTACACCAGCATGATGAGGCCGAGGCTGGTGTAGGTGGCGAGCGGGATGGTGCGGCGCGGGTGGCGGGCCTCCTCGCCGAAGACCACGGCGCCCTCGAAGCCGACGAAGGCGAGGACCGCGATGACGAGCGCGGCGCCGACGCCGGCCACGAACAGCCGCGACGGGTACAGGGTGGCGAAGCTGACCCGGCCGGCGTGCGGGTGCAGCAGCCCGGCCACGGTGATCGCCACGACCACGGCCACCTCGCAGGTGAGCAGCACGGCGAGGACCCGCCCGTTGAGGTCCACCCGCCGCACGCCGAGCACGGTGACCACGAGCCAGGCGCCCAGCGCCCACACCCACCACGCGAGGTGCACGCCGAACTTGTCCGCCGCGTAGCTGGCCGCGCCGGGCCCGAACGCGCCGTACAGGCCGACCTGGAGCAGGTTGTACGCGACGAGCGCGACGATGGCCGCGGCGATGCCCGGGGTGCGGCCCAGGCCGCGGGTGATGAACGCGTAGAACGCCCCGGCATTGGTGATATGCCGGGCCATCGCCACGTACCCGACGGAGAACAGGCCGAGCAGCAGGGCCACCGCGACGAACGCGATCGGGATGCTGGTCAGCCCGGTCACCGCGTACGCCGTGGTGATCACGCCGGCGGTGGCCATCAGCGGACCCACCCCGGACAGCACGAAGAACAGCACCGCGAAGACGCCCAACCGGTTGCGCGCCAAGCTGGTTGTACTCATCCCGTGCCCTCCCCCGCGCACGACGGCGACAACCGTCGATGTTAGGGGAACCGCGGGAAATTGGCAGGCGGTAAGTACCTTAGCCGGCCGCGGGCACTCCGGGTGGGCGGCGTAAGGCACCCCGGGCGGACGAAGATCAGGCAGGCGCCGCATGTGGCGCGGGGACCTTCGGGCGAAGAGTCGAGACGCCAGCAAGGGACGAACCCGAGGAGACCCCCGATGTTCAGCACCGACCCGTACCTCGCCCTCCGCGTGTACGACCAGCGCAGCCGGTACCTGCGCGAGCAGGCCGCCCGGCACGCGCTGGTCCGGCAGGCCCGCCGCGGCGCCCGGCGGCAGCGCCGGTCGTGGTGGGCCGTGACACAACGCCGGCTGCGCGCGCCGGCCCTCCCGTAAATGTCGGACCGCCGTGGCATGCTCGCTGATGTGAGTACCCGCCCCACCAGCACCCGCCTCGTCGGCCGGGAGGCCGAGTTCGCGACCCTGTGCGACGCGCTCAAGCGCGCCCGCGCCGGGGAGCCGGCGGCGGTGCTGGTGGGCGGCGAGGCCGGGGTGGGCAAGACCCGGCTGGTGGAGGAGTTCCTCGGGCACGCCGAGGCCGGCGAGACCCGGGTGCTCACCGGCCAGTGCCTGGAGCTGGGCGAGGAGGGGCCACCGTTCGCGCCGTTCGCCGCCGCCCTGCGCGACCTGCTGCGCCGGGCCGGGCCGGAGGTGTTCAGCGGGCACGAGCAGGAGTTCGCCCGGCTGCTGCCGGAGCTGGGCCCGGTCGGGCCGGAGGCGGTGGTCGACGCCCAGCGCGGCTCCCTGTTCGAGCTGGTCGCCGGCTTGTTCGCGCGGCTGGCCGCGGACCGCACGCTGGTGTTCGTGGTGGAGGACCTGCACTGGGCCGACCGCTCCACCCGGGACCTCATCGCCTTCCTCGTCCGCTCCGCGCGCACCGCCCGCGCCCTGCTGCTGTGCACGTACCGGTCGGACGAGCTGCACCGCGGGCACCCGCTGCGCCCGTTCCTGGCCGAGCTGGACCGGGTACGCGACGTGCAGCGGCTGGACCTCGACCGGCTGGACCGGGACGGCACCGGCGAAATCCTGGCCCAGCTGCTCGGCGACGAGCAGCCGGCCGGCGTGGTCGACAACATCCACGAGCGGGCGCAGGGCAATCCGTTCTTCACCGAGGAGCTGGCCGCCTGCTCCGCGGCGACCGGCTGCGTGGACATGTCGGACAGCCTGCGCGACCTGCTGCTGACCCGGGTCGACTCGCTGGCCGAGCCGGCCCAGCGGATCCTGCGCATCGCCGCGGCCGGTGCCGCCGCCCGGATCGGGCACGAACTGCTCGCCGAGGTGGCCGAGCTGCCGCTGGCCGAGCTGGAAAACGCGCTGCGCCTGGCGGTCGCCGCCCAGCTGCTGGTGGCCGATCCGGACGGCGGGTACGAATTCCGGCACGCGCTGGTACGCGAGGCGGTGCACGAGGACCTGTTGCCCGGCGAGCACGCCCGGCTGCACGCCCGGTACGCCGCCGCGATCGAGGCCCGGCCCCAGCTGGTACCGGCCGGGGACGCGCCCGCCGAGCTGGCCCACCACTGGCACGCGGCCGGCGACCTGCCCCGGGCGCTGGCCGCGGCGGTACGTGCCGCCGGGGCGGCCGGCCAG
>DATEJJ010000363.1:0-7509 GCA_035278125.1 Rugosimonospora sp. | reverse complement strand
GATCGCGCGGTCCCGGCAGGACGCCGCCGAGTCGCTCAACGCCAGCCAGGGCGACGAGGCCGCGCAGATGCGCCTGGCGCTGGACGCCTGGCAGCAGGCGCACACCGTGGAGGCGCGCGGCGCGCTGCTCGCCGCGCAGATGACCAACCTGGTCGGGCACCTCGGCACCGGGCTGGGCGGGGTGAGCGCGGCGGTCAGCCCGGACGGCTCGCTGATCGCCATCGGGCACGCGGACGGCACGGTCTGGCTGTGGGACACGGCCACGCTGACCCGGCGCGCCCCGCCGCTGGCGCGCGCGAACGGCGAGGACGTGGTCTCGCTGGCCTTCTCCCCGGACGGGCGCTACCTGGCCGCCGGCACGTTCAGCGGGGCCGGGGTACGCGTCTGGGACCTCCCGTCCGGGCGGCTGCGGTACACCCTGCTCGGCGTCGGCGCGGTCGGCTGGCTGCCGGGTACCGCCACGCTGGTGGCCAGCCGGATCGACGACGGCGTGCGGTTCCCGGTGGGCTTCTGGGACGCGGCCACCGGGCAGCGGGTGCGCTCGCTCGACACCGGCGGGGTACCGGGGTTCAGCCTCCGGGTCAGCGCCGACGGGCAGTACCTGGCCCTGTCGGACGGCCGGAACGCGCGGGTCCTGCGGGTACGCGACGGCCAGGTGGTGACCACCCTGCCGGGCATCGCGAACCTGGCGTTCGCCCCGGACGGTTCGCTGGTGGGTGGCGATCTGGTCGGCCACCTGAGCCAGTTCGCGGTGCCGTCCGGCCGGCTGCTGCGGGCGCTGACCCCCGCCAGTGATCCCGTCGGGGCGGCCCACATGACGGTGACCCCGGACGGCACGCTGCTCGCACCCGGCCGGGCCGGGCAGGCGCTCGGGCTGTGGCGGCTGGACACCGGCACCGAGATCGGGTTCCCCGGTACCAGCGTGGGCATGGCCGAGGTCGCCGCGTCCGCGGACGGCCGGCTGCTGGTGACCACCGATCCGGCCGCACCGTCCACTGTGTACCGTCGAGCGACCGACTGGCTGGACCATCCGGACGCGGTGCTGGACGTGGCGTACGACCCGGGCGGGCGGCGGCTGGCCACGGCGGACGTGGACGGCACGGTGCGGCTGTGGGACGCCGGTACCCGGGACCTGGTCACCGCGTTCCGGCCGGCCAGCCCGGCGCGCGGGGTGGTGTACTCGCCGGACGGCACGCTCGCGGTCATCACCGAGCAGAACGTCGAGCTGCGCGACGGGGCGGGGCGGCTGCACGCCACGCTGCGTACCGACTGGCCGCCCTGGGACATCGCGTTCTCCCCGGACGGCACGCTGCTCGCCGAGGGCACCACGGCCAACACCGCCGACCTGCTCGCCGGGCGCAGCGAGCACAACGTGACCGTGGTGTGGAACGTGCGCGACCAGACCGTCCGGGGCGCGCCCCTGGACACCGGTGACTACACGCCGTTCGCCGTCGCGTTCAGCCGGGACGGCCGCACGCTGCTGGCGGTGCTCACCCGGGCGGCGGCGATCGGCCCGAACCCCGGCGTGCTCGCCGCCCTGCGCACCTGGCGCGCCGCCGACCTGGCGCCGCAGAGCAGCCAGATCGTGAGCGACCGCCAGGTGCGGGACCTGGCGGTGCGCCCGGACGGGCGGCAGCTGGCGTTCGCCGACGACAACCGGCGGGTGGTGGCGCTCAGCGCCGACGGCTCTCGGGTGCTCTGGCGCTCGCCGGCGATTCCCAGCCCGATCGACCGCATCGCGTACAGTCCGGACGGGCGTACCCTCGCGTCCAGTGGCCGGGACGGCGCGGTGCGGTTGTGGAACACCGCCGACGGGAGCCTGATCGCGGTGCTCACCGAGCAGAGCGGGATGGTCGGCGGCCTGTCCTTCGCGCCGGACGGCAGGACCCTGGCCACCGCGACCGTGGAGGGCCTGGTCGGGCTGTGGCAGCTGGACCCGGCGGAGGCGGTACGCCGGGTGTGCCGGATCGTGGTGCCGGCCAGCCGTACCGAGGGGGTCGCGCCGCCGTCAGCGTGCGGCTGAGCCGTGGTCGGGAAGCGGGTGTGCAAGAACTAGGCAGACGATTGAAACTCTGCGACACTCCCTGGTACAAACTCCTAGGGAGAGTCGATCGATGGTACCGAGCAGCAGGATCGCGGGCGCCGCCGCGCTCGCTCTGGCACTACTGGGCGGGGCCGGCAGCCCGGCCGCCGCGCACCACGCGGGCATCCCCGAGGTCACGAGAGCCGCGCTGGACCCGGCCCTGGTCGCCGGCGCCGGCGCGCGGGTGGACATCGCCGAACAGGAGGCGGAGAACGCGGCCACCACCGGTACCGTCATCGGGCCGGACCGGACCGCGTACACGCTCGCCGCGGAGGCGTCCGGCCGCAGGGCGGTACGGCTGGCACCCGGCCAGTACGTGGAGTTCACCCTGCCGGCGGCGGCCAACGCGCTGACCGTCCGGTACAGCATCCCGGACGCGCCCGGTGGCGGGGGCATCACGGCGCCGCTGGAGGTGACCCTCAACGGCACCGCCCGGCGCACCATCACCCTCACCTCGCAGTACGCCTGGCTGTACAACCAGTACCCGTTCTCCAACGAGCCGGGCGCCGGGCTGCTCCACCCCGACTGGTGGATCACGGAGTGCGGCTGCGTACCCGCGGCCACCACACCGCCGCCGGTGATCCCCACCCCGTTCCGCCCCAACCACTTCTACGACGAGCAGCGGCTGCTGCTGAACCGGGTGTACCGCGCCGGCGACCGGGTACGGTTGACCGCTCCGCCCGGCACCCCGGCCGCGTGGACCGTCGTCGACCTGCTCGACTCGCAGCTCGTCGCCCCGCCCCGGGTGGACCCGGGCGCGCTCGACCTGCTCGCCTTCGGCGCCGACCCGACCGGGCGGCGGGACTCGGCCGGCGCCTTCGACCGGGCGATCGCGGTGGCGCAGCGGGTGCACCGCCCGGTGTACGCCCCGCCCGGCACGTACCAGGTGAACCGGCACATCATCGTGGACCGGGTGACCATCGAGGGGGCGGGCAGCTGGTACACGATCGTGCGGGGTCGCCAGGCGCAGCCGCACACCGGTGTCGGCTTCTACGGCCTCGACGCGTCCGCGGGCGGCAGCCACGACGTGCACCTGTCCGGCTTCGCCATCGAGGGCGACGTGCGCGAGCGGGTCGACACCGACCAGGTGAACGGCATCGGCGGCGCGCTCAGTGACTCCACTGTGGACGGACTTTACCTCCACCACACCAAGGTGGGCATGTGGTTCGACGGCCCGATGAGCAACCTGCGCATCACCCGCAACGTCATCGCCGACCAGATCGCGGACGGCATCAACTTCCACACCGGGGTGACCGACTCGCTGGTGCGGGACAACCTCATCCGCAACACCGGCGACGACGGCCTGGCCATGTGGTCGGAGCAGGTGGCCGACGCGCGGGACACGTTCGACCACAACACGGTGCAGACGCCGGTGCTCGCCAACGGCATCGCGCTGTACGGCGGCACCGACAACACGGTCTCGGCCAACCTCGTCGCCGACCCGATCCGGGAGGGCAGCGCGATCCAGCTCGGCTCGCGGTTCGGCGCGCAGCCGTTCACCGGCCACGCCTGGATCACCGGCAACACGACGGTACGCGCCGGCACGTACGAGCTGAACTGGAACCTCGGCCTGGGCGCGATCTGGCTGTACGCGCTGGAGCGCGGCATCGACGCGGACATCGAGGTGACCGGCGACCGCTTCCTGGACAACACGTACAACGCCATCATGCTCGTCAGCGACTGGCCGGTGCGGGACCTGTACACCATCACGAACGTCCACTTCGCAGATATCACAGTGGACGGTACCGGCACCTCCGTGGTCAGCGCCCGGACGGCCGGCGCCGCCTCCTTCCGGAACGTGGCCGCGCGCAACGTCGGCGCGGTGGGCGTGAACAACTGCGGGTCGTTCCACTTCACCCCGGCCGGCTCGGAGTTCTCCCTCACCGACCTGGGTGGCAACGGGCCGTGGCTGGCACCGTGGGAGCTGCCCAACACCATCACCTGCGCGGACCGCCCGCCGGTGGTACCACCCCCGCCGCCGTCCCCCTGGTGACCGTCACGCGGTGCGCAGCCAGACGGCGGCGTCCGCGGCCAGCGAGCCGGCGCTGACCGGCTCACTGGCCTCCGGCCCGCTCGCGAGGATGACCTCCCGGTGCGGTGGCAGCGGTACCGCCGCGCCGGAGAGGTTCACCACGCAGGTGAAGTCCCCGTCCCGGGTGAACGCCAGCACCCCGGGCGGCGTGTCCAGCCAGCGCAGGGTACCGTCGCCCAGCCCGGGTTCGGTGCGGCGCAGCCGCAGCGCGCGCCGGTACAGGTGCAGCATCGAACCCGGGTCGGCGAGCTGGCTGTCCACTGTGTACGCCGCCCACCCGGCCGGCTGGGGGAGCCACGGTACCGCGTGCGCACCGGGCGGGCTGAAGCCGAACGGGGGCGTGGCACCGGACCAGGGCAGCGGTACCCGGCACCCGTCCCGGCCCAGGTTCTGCCCGTCGCCCTGGTGGAACATCGGGTCCTGGCGCAGCGCGTCCGGGATGTCCTCCACCTCGTACAGGCCCAGCTCCTCACCCTGGTACAGGTACGCCGAGCCGGGCAGGGCGAGCAGCAGCAGCACGGCGGCGCGGGCCCGGCGGGTACCCAGCGCCAGGTCGCACACGGCGCCGAACTGCCGGTACTCCAGGGTGAACCGGGTGTCGGCGCGACCATACCGGGTCACGTGCCGGATCACGTCGTGATTGGACAGTACCCACGTGGCCGGCGCGCCGACCGGTGCGTGGAGCGCGATCCCGGCGTCCACCACCGCGCGTACCGTGGACGCCTCCCACGGGCAGCCGAGGAAGTCGAAGTTGAACGCGGTGTGCAGCTCGTCCGGGCGCAGGTACCGGGCGAAGCGGTCCGGGTCGTCCGGCAGCCACACCTCCCCGATGAGCGCGCGTGGCTGCGGGTAGCTGTCCGCGATCCGGCGCCACGCCCGGTACACCTCGTGCACCTCGTCCCGGTCCACGAACGGGTGCGCTCCGTCCACTCGGGACGGATCGAAGTCGGCCAGGGTCGGATCCTTCACCAGCAGCGCGGCCGAGTCGATGCGTACCCCGTCCGCGCCGAGGTCGAACCAGAAGCGCAGGACGTCCTCGAACTCCGCGCGTACCGCCGGGTGCTCCCAGTTGAGGTCGGGCTGGCCGGGGGCGAACAGGTGCAGGTACCACTCGCCCGGCGAGCCGTCGGGGTTCTTGGTACGGGTCCACGCCGGACCGCCGAAGATGGACAACCAGTTGTTCGGTGGCTGCTCGCCCCGCTCACCGCGCCCGGGGCGGAACCAGAACCGGTCCCGTACCGGCGCGCCCGGCCCGGCCTCGATCGCCTCGCGGAACCACGGGTGCGCGTCGGAGCAGTGGTTGGGAACCACGTCCACGATGATGCGGATACCCGACCGGTGCGCCTCCGCGATGAGCGCCTCCGCCTCGGCCAGCGTGCCGAACAGCGGGTCGATGGCGCGGTAGTCGGCCACGTCGTAGCCGGCGTCGGCCATCGGCGAGGCGTACCACGGGTTGAACCAGACCGCGTCCACGCCCAGATCGGCCAGGTAGCCCAGGTGCGCCCGGATGCCGGCCAGGTCGCCCACGCCGTCGCCGTTGCCGTCGGCGAAGCTGCGCGGGTAGATCTGGTAGATGGCGGCCGACCGCCACCATGCGTGTGTCACGAGGACCTCCCGGTCGATGTGGTGTCAACCCTTCAGGCCGCCCGCGGTCAGGCCGCCCATGATGTTCTTCTGGAACACGAGGAAGAATGCGACGGTGGGGATGGCCGCGATGACCGCACCGGCGATCACGACGTTCTGCGTCAGCCCGGTGGAGAAGGCGTAGATGCCCACGTTGACCGTGCGGTTGGGCCCGGACGGCTCGACCAGCAGCGGCCAGAGGAAGTCCTTCCACACCGCGGTCACCGCGAAAATCGAGACCACACCGAGGATCGGGCGCGACATCGGCAGCACGATCCAGACGAGGGTACGCAGCGGCCCGGCGCCGTCGATCGCCGCGGCCGCCATGAAGTCGTCCGGTATCGAGTCGAAGAACCGCTTCAACAGGAAGATGTTGAACGCGTTGGTGACCGCGGGGAGCCAGATCGCCCACGGCGTGTCGAGCAGGTTCCAGCCCGTGACCGGCAGGTGGATGGCGGTGACGTACTGCGGCACGACGAGCACCGTGGCCGGCACCATCAGCGTGGCCAGCATCAGGCCCAGGATCGGCTTGCCCAGGGCCGGGCGCAGCTTGGAGAACGCGTACGCGGCGGCCACGTCGAGCACCAGCTGGAAGGCGAGCGCGCCGAACGCGTAGTAGACGGTGTTCCACAGTAGACGGCCGAGGCTGAGCGCGGTCCACGCCTCCGCGTAGTTGCCCGGGTCCGGGTGCCGCGGGTACAGCGTCGGTGGCACCTGGGCCACCTCCTGCGCGGACTTCAGCCCGCCGGTGACCATCCAGTACAGCGGCCCGGTGAAGACCAGCGTGAACAGCAGCACCGTCAATACCACCAGCGCCGCGTACAGCCGCCGGCCGCGCGGGCGGCGCAGCTGGGCGGGGGAGATGAGGGTACGCGCCATCTAGTCCTGCCTCGGCGCCAGCCGCGCGTACAGGGCGGAGAACCCGGCCAGCACGACCAGCAGCATGACGCCGAGCGCGGCGGCGCCGTTGAGGTCGTTCTGCCGGAACGCGTGCTGGTACATCAGGTACACCACGGAGGTGGTGGAGTCCTCCACGCCCGCGCCGCCGGCCAGGATGAGCGGCTCGATGAACAGCTGCATGGTGGCCACGATCTGGAGCAGGAACATCAGCGACAGGATCAGCCGGGTCTGCGGCACGGTGACCGTCCACACGCGACGGAGCAGGCTCGCGCCGTCCAGCTCGGCCGACTCGTACAGCTCGCCGGGGATGTTCTGCAGGGCGGCGAGGTAGATGAGGATGGCGCTGCCCATGTTCATCCAGGTGGACGCGATCACCAGCGACGGTATCGCCATCGTGGTCGACTGGGTCCACTGCGAGGTGGGCAGCCCCACCGCGTGCAGCAGGTCGTTGAAGATGCCCGCGCCGCTCGGGTCGTACGCGTACTTGAACAGGAACAGGGCGGACGCGGGTGGCAGCATCACCGGCAGGTACACCACCGCCCGCAGGTACCCGCGCGCGTGCCGGAACTCGTTGAGCAGCACCGCGATCGCGAACGGCAGCGCGTACCCGAACAGCAGCGCGAGCACGGTGAAGACGACCGTGTTGCGCCACGCGGCGGCGAAGCTGGGATCGTGCCAGATCCGCAGGTAGTTGTGCCAGCCGACCCAGGTGGTGACGCCGCGCCGGGTCTGTTGGAAGCTCATCAGGAACTCGCGGACCATCGGGTACCAGGAGAAGACGGCGAAGCAGACCACCGCGCCCAGCAGGTACCCGTGGCTGGTCAGCCGGCCGCGGACCCGGCGCCCGACGCCGCGCCGTTCCCGGGCGGTG
>DATEJJ010000362.1:0-2763 GCA_035278125.1 Rugosimonospora sp. | reverse complement strand
GCGGCGGACGGTGCGCCCGCCGCCGAGCCGGGCCGGCTGGCCGACGCGCTGGTGGATCCGGTGCGGCTGCGCGGGCACGCCACGGTACGGGTGGACGCCGCGGACTTCCTGCGCCCCGCGTCGGTACGGCTGGAGCAGGGGCGCACCAACCCGGACGGGTACTACGAGCACTGGTACGACCTGGGCGCGCTGTCCCGCGAGGTGCTGGGCCCGCTCGCGCCCGGCGGTACCGGCCGGATCCTGCCCACCTTCTGGAACCCGGCCACCGACCGGGCCACCCGGGCGCCCTACCTCGCGGTACCGGACGGGGGCGTGCTGCTGCTGTCCGGGCCGCTGCTGCTCGGCGCGGGGCTGGACCTGGACCTGACCGTCCACTGTGCACTGTCACCCGCCTCGCTGCGCCGGCGTACCCCACCCGGCGAGCAGTGGACCCTGCCCGCGTTCGAGCGGTACGAGGACGAGGTGGGGCCGCGGTACCTGGCCGACGTGGTGGTCCGGGTGGACGATCCCCGGCACCCGGCCGTCGAGCTGCGCTAGCCTGCCCTGACGAAGGAGGCACGATGGCATACCCCCTGGCCGGACCGGTGGTCGCGATCCTGCGCAGCCGGCACGCGGAGCACCTGGACCGGGTGCTCGACACGCTGCTCGACGCGGGCGTGGCGAGCCTGGAGGTCACCCTGAACACGCCGGGCGCCCTGGACTGCCTGCGCCGCTTCCGGGACCGGTTGCCGGACGGGGTACGGCTGGGCGCGGGTACGGTCCGGCGGGTGTCCGATGTGGACGAAGCGGTGGCCGCGGGCGCCACCTTCCTGGTCAGCCCGCACACCGACCCGGTACTGGTGGCGCGCGCCCGGGAACTGGGCGTGGACTACCTGCCCGGCGCGCTCACCCCGACCGAGGTGGCCGCCGCCTGGGCGCTGCGGCCGCGCGCGGTCAAGCTGTTCCCGGCCCGGCAGGGTGGGCCACGGTACCTGCGGGACCTGCTCGAACCGCTGGACGACGTGGCGCTGGTACCCACCGGCGGGGTCACCATCGAAACCGTGGGCGACTGGTTCGCGGCCGGGGCCGCGGCGGTCGGGCTGGGCAGCCCGCTGCTCGGTGACGCGCTGGAGACCGGTGACGTGCGGTCGCTGCGCGAGCGGGCCGACCGGTTGGCGACCGCGCTCGCGGAGGTGGCCGAGGTGGCGGCCCGGTGACCCAGCCGGTGGCGGTCACCCTGGGCGAGACCATGGCGCTGCTGGGCAATCCGCGGGTCGGGCCGCTGCGGCACGCGTACACCCTGGAACTGTCCTGTGGCGGCGCGGAGAGCAACATGGCCATCGGCCTGTCCCGGCTCGGGCACCGGGTGGCCTGGATCGGCCGGGTGGGTGACGACGAGTTCGGCGCCATGGTGCGGCGGACGCTGGCCGCCGAAGGGGTGGACACCCGGGCCGTGGTGGTGGATCCGGCCGCGCCCACCGGGCTGATGGTGAAGTCGCGCCGGACCAGCGCGCTGACCCGGGTGACCTACTACCGCGCGGGCAGCGCCGGCTCCCGGCTGTGCCCGCAGGACGTGGACCCCGGTCTGCTGGGCGCGGCCCGGGTGCTGCACCTGTCCGGCATCACGCCGGCGCTGTCCGAGTCGGCCCGCGAGGCCACCCGGTATGCGGTGCGGCTGGCCCGGGACAGCGGCGTGACCATCGCGCTGGACCTCAACTACCGGCGGCTGCTGTGGCCGCCGGAGCAGTTCGCCGCGGAGCTGACCGGGCTGGTGCGCGACGCGGACGTGGTCTTCGCGACCGAGCCGGAGGCGCGGCTGCTGGTCGACGGCGCCGACGCCGAGGCGCTGGCCCGCGGGCTGGCCGGGCTCGGCCCGCGGCAGGTGCTCGTCAAGCGGGGCGAGCGCGGCGCGGTCGGGCTGGTGGACGGCGTGCCGCACACCGTGCCGCCGTACCCGGTGGTGGAGGTGGACCCGGTGGGCGCCGGGGACGCGTTCGCCGCCGGGTACCTGTGCGGGCTGCTGGACGGCGAACCGGCCACGGCGCGGCTGGCCACCGCCGCGCGGGCCGGGGCGTTCGCGGTCAGCGTCGCCGGGGACTGGGAGGGCCTGCCGGACCGTGCCGAACTGGCGCTGCTGTCGGCACAGGCGGGGGGCGACGCGGTCAGCCGGTGATCGGCATCACGCCCCGGCGATCTCGGCGTTTGCTGGGAGCGGGCTGTGCGTCGGTACCGTAGATCCATGCGCGTCGTCGGCGTCCGGCTCCTGGCCGCATTCGCTGCCGCGGCCGGCCTCCTGGACATCCTCGCCTCGACCCCGCCGCGGCTGGGCCACACCTACCGGAGCGCGGCGATGCTCCTCTCCGGGCAGCCCCTGACCCGGCCGCAGGCGCTGATCCTCGGCCTGATCCTGGTGACCGTGGCGCACGGTGTCGCGGCCCGGCGCCGGCTGGCCCTGCACGTGGCGCTCAGCGGCCTGACGCTGTACCTGTTGGTGCTGGTGCCCACCGCGCCGGTCCGGGTGGTGGGGCTGGGCGCGTTGATGGTGGCGCTGGTCGCGCTGCGCCAGCAGTTCGGCACCCCGCCGGACCAGCGGCGGCTGCGGCTCGCGGCCGAGGTGGGCCTGTCCGTCGTGGGGCTGGTGCTGGCCAGCGGCGGTTGGCAGCTCGTGGTCAACCGGGAGGGGGCGCGTACGGTCGGCGCGAGCGTGCTGGGCGGGCTGCTCGCCGACCCGGACGCGCACTCGTCGCAGGGCGGGCTGCTGGCGTTCCTGGTGGCCACCGGCAC